>CAJXHA010000170.1 GCA_913053615.1 uncultured Bacteriovoracaceae bacterium
TTAAAGGCCTATGCAATGATTGCAAATGGTGGTTATGAAGTTGAACCGACAATTATTAAAACCAAGAAGAAAAAAGACTATAAAAGACTATTTAATAAAAAAACAGTGAATACAATTACAGATATGCTTATAAAGGCCGTAAGTGAAGGTACAGGCTCAAAAGCACAAATTGAACACTTTGAAATTGCTGGTAAGACAAGTACTGCTCAAAGGCCTGATGAAAGAGGTGGATACTCTGGATATGTTTCAGGATTCATTGGTTTCCCAGTAAATGTAGAAAAAAGATTTGTCGTTTTTGTTTATGTAGATAACCCAGTCGGTGATTATTATGGAAACCTAGTTGCAGCTCCAATATTCAAAAAAATAACAAAGAATATTCTTTATAAAAGAAAAGAATATAAAACCATTGCAAACTCAAAAGATGTTAAAAAAGATTATGTGAATATTAAAGTAAGTTCAAAACGCCACATTAGAAAAGGTGAAGTTCCTAATATGATCGGTCTAGATAAAAGATCTGCAAAAAAAATATTAGAAAGTTTGAATGTAAAGTATGAACTTAAGGGCTTTGGAATTGTTCATAAACAAAATATTCCTGAAGGAACAAAAATTTCTGAAAGCACTTTAGTGAAGCTAAAGTTTGCACCACCAAAGTATGAGTAATTACCTATTTGATAAAGCATTAAATATTCAGTGGGATTTGAAAAATTCTAATAATGAATCTATTGTATTTTATTTCAGTAGTGATTTAAGTGAAAAAGCTAAGCAGCTTTTCTATGAAAGAACAAATAATGTAAAGTTTAAAAGAGTATATACTAATTTATCAGTAAAGATGAATGATGTTGTCTATGTGGCAAATGATGATTTTCATGAACTCATGAAAAAATACTGTAACTTCTACTATCCCCTTCCAATGAACAAAAAGTATATTGCACTAACGGGAACAAATGGAAAATCTACGACAGTGGACTTTATACGACAATTGCTTTTAATTAAGAAAAAAAATGTTTTAACCATTGGAACAATGGGAGTTTATTTAAACGACTCGAAGGTAGAAGATTTCGGATTAACTTCACCACATTATATTGATCTTAGAAAAACTCTTTTTGAATACCAAGAAGATTTTGAATTTTTTGCAATAGAGTCTAGTAGTCATGCACTAGATCAAAAAAGACAGTACGGAATTATTTATGATTACATCGGTTGGACAAGCTTCTCGCAGGATCATTTAGACTATCACCAGAGCATGGAAGAATACTTTAAGTGTAAATTGAAACTAAGAGAACAATCTAAAACAGACTTTATAGTTTCAGCTAAGTCTGGTGATTTTAAAGAAAGATTTGAACATGAAACAGTCAATTATAACTTTAATCTGACTCAACCATTTCTAAATATTTCTTATAATCAAATAAATTTAGATATAGCACTTGGTATACTCGAAAAATGTGGCCTTGAATTTAATGATTTAGAAGTTAATAGCTTAAAACCAACTCCGGGTAGATTTAATGTCATAGAAAATGAAGAGCAAAAAGTTGTTGTCGATTTCGCTCATACTTCTGATAGTTTAGAGAATGTTTTGAAGGCAATAAATGAAAGCTTTAATCAACACGTAGTTTGTGTGTTCGGCTGTGGCGGTAATCGAGATAAGACTAAACGTCCTTTAATGGGTATGGCAGCACAAGAAAATTCTGACTTTATAATTGTGACAAGTGATAACCCTCGCTTTGAAGATCCTGAAGAAATCATAAAAGACATAGTGAAAGACTTAAATAAAGAAAAACTGATGACAATAGTTGATCGAAAAGATGCTATTGAATATGCAATTGAAAATTATCCTGAAAGTATTATACTAGTTGCTGGTAAGGGCCATGAGAATTATATTGATCAAAACGGTACTAAATCTAATTTTAGTGATGAAGAAACTATAAAAAATAAAATAAAAGCAATAAAAAAATAAAGAATTCACTATGCTTAAATTTAAAGAATTAATAAAAATTGAAACTGTAGAAATAAAAAATCCAATGCAAGAAACGACTGGTGATTTATCTTTCTATACTGATACGAGAACTCATAATGGTGAACAAGTTTTTATTGCGATTGAAGGAGCTAACTTTAAACCTTTAAGCTTTATAAATAAGGTGAAAGCTCAAATTATTATTTGTGAGGATAATGAGTATAATAGAGAAATTATTAATGATAATAAAGACAGAACATTTATCATCGTAAAGTCAGTCATTAATAGTCTACGAGAAGTTGCAAACTTAATTTCAAAAAAATTTCAAGCTAATGGTGGTGTTCTTATTGCTGTTTCTGGGTCAAATGGAAAAACAACTACAAAAGAAATGTTATTCCATATCCTAAGTGAGTCGGGTGAGAATGTCGTTTGCACACAAAAAAATAATAATAACCATATTGGTGTTCCTATAACTTTATTTCAAATAAATGCAGATACGAAATATTGTATTACTGAGCTTGGAAGTAATCACCCTGGAGAGATTAAATACTTAGTTGATATGGTTGAACCTAGTTGTGGAATTTGTACAAATATTGGTGAAACACACTTAGAGTTTTTTGATAATGTTGAAAATGTTTTTAAAGAAGAAGGTTATTTATTAAAGTATCTCGCAGAAAATAATAAAACTTTATTTGTGAATGCAGATGACGATTTTTTAGAAGTTTATAAAAGTGCAGAGAGTGCTTTGAGTTTTGGATTTAGTAAAGATGTAGATTACTCTTTTGATTTAGATGCTAATAGCTTTAAGTTAATTATTGACGGTGAAACATTGGACTACACAAACCAAAATATTACAGGAAAGCATAATAAACTAAACCTTTTAGTAGCTGCTGCTATTTGTCACAATTTAAAAATTCCAAATGATAAGGTTGCTAGTGCAATTGCTTCATTCAAGCCGACTAGAAATCGTTCAGAGTGGATTGAGCTAGATGGTCGAAAAATCTTTTTGGATGCTTATAATGCAAATCCTAGTTCTATGAAGGCCGCTCTACTTGCTTTTAAAGAAAAATGTATTGAAATGAATCTGAAAAAAGATGAGTTTGCTATTATTCTTGGAGATATGAATGAGCTTGGAAAAGACGCTGCAAGGTATCACGAAGAGCTAGGTAAGTTTTGTTCACAAAATGGTTTTCTAAATATGTACTTTGTTGGAAATTTTGCACATAGTTATAATAAGGGATGCAATTATATTGGAACCGAATTTCTAACGACAGATCAGCTTAAGAAAAAGATGCAAGACATTGTAACACTGCACAAGGCAATGTTTATTAAGGGCAGTCGGTCTTTACAACTTGAGTCAACAGTGGATATAACTTTATGTTGAACTTAATTTGGGGACCCGTGTGTTATATCACTTACTTTTTCCGTTATCGGAAAGTTATACATATTTAAATGTTTTTAAATACATCACCTTAAGATCATTTTTTGCATTTGTTATCGCAACTGTAATCTCAATTATTTGGGGTAAGAAATTTATTGCTTATATGAAGGTGAAACAATTTGGACAATCAATTAGAGAAGATGGCCCAGAGTCTCATTTTAAAAAAGCTGGAACACCTACTCTAGGTGGAATATTTATTCTAGGTTCAATTTTCATTTCAGTTTTCGTAAGTGGTAATTTTTCATCTAAACCTTTTGTCGCTTGTATACTTGTGACTCTCAGTTATTTTCTTCTGGGTTGGTTTGATGATTATTTAAAAATTATTAAAAAGAATTCTGACGGTGTTTCGGCAAGAGGAAAGCTTCTTTGGCAATTTATAACTGCATTTGCTGTAGGCTACTATATGATTGCCAATAATGTAATAACGACAGAATTATACGTACCCTTTGTAAAGGAACCTTTATTTGATCTTGGGTGGTTTTATCTGCTCTTTATATCATTGGTTATCGTAGGATCTTCTAATGCTGTTAATTTAACAGATGGATTAGATGGATTAGTGACGGGACCTGTAATTACTTCAGCTTCAACTCTTGGAATTTTGGCCTATGTTGCAGGTCACTCTGAAATTTCTAACTACTTATTTATTCCATATGTTCAGTCTAGTGGGGAATTAGTAGTTATATGTGCAGCAGTTGTAGGGGCAAGCGTAGGCTTTCTTTGGTATAATTCATACCCTGCTCAAGTATTTATGGGAGATGTTGGCTCATTATCTCTAGGTGGATTACTAGGAACAGTAGCAGTACTGACTAAGAATGAATTCTTGTTTGTTATCATTGGTGGGATCTTTGTTATGGAAGCGATCTCAGTAATATTACAAGTAGGATCATATAAATTAAGAAAGAAAAGAATTTTTAAAATGGCACCTATACATCATCACTTTGAATTAAAGGGATGGCCAGAGCCGAAAGTAATCGTAAGGTTTTGGATCATAAGTATTGTGCTATCAATATTAAGCATAGCGACTTTAAAGCTTAGATAATCATAAAGGAGTTTTCGTGGAGAAATATCGCGGAAAAAAAGTATTAATTGTTGGTCTTGGTAAAACAGGTTTTGCTCTCATTAATTTATTTAATCAATATGAGTGTGATATTCGAGTGACGGATATTAAGCCCATTTTTGATTTGAATAAACCAGTAAAAAGGCTAAAGAAAATAAGCCCTACTCCAGAAATGACTTTAGGTGAGCATAGAGAAGAAGATTTTTTATCTGCTGATATTGTCGTTTACTCTTCGTCTGTGGATCCTAATTTACCACAATTATTAAAAGCAAAAGAACATGGAGTTGAAGTATTCTCTGAATTCGCATTTGCTTATGCTAATTGTAATAAACCAGTAATCGCTGTTTGTGGAAGTAAGGGAAGAACAACAATTGCTCATATGATTGGTTTTACTCTAAAGCTAGATAAGAAGAATGTATTTGTTGGCGGAACAAATTCTGAGCCGTTCTGTAATTTCTTAATGGATCCTAATAAAGACTTTGTAGACTATGTAGTTGTTGAAGTTTCACCTCTTCAGTTACAAAGCTTAGATAATTTCAGTCCTATATTAGTTGTTTATCCGAATATTGAGGAAAGAGTTGTTGAGGGACGATTTAAGTCAGCTGGTGAATATATTGAAAATTGCTTAAAAGCACTTAATGGATTAACGAGTGAAAACTTTTTAATCGTTAATTTTGATAAGTTATCAAGTAACTCAATTCTAAGAAACTCAGAAGCTCAAACTTTTTGGTATTCAAGAAGATCATTTGTAAAAATGGGTGTTATTGCAGAGATTCAAGGAACTCATTTTCATGATAAGAGAATTCACTCGAATATTCACTTTCACTCAGACTTTAAAGTAAATAAAATGCGTATTATTGGCCAAAATAATAGAGAAAATCTAATGGCCGCTATTACAGCTTGTAAGGCATTAAAAATTTCTGATAGTGCTATCCAAACTTGTATAGAGAAATTTCCAGGAATTCCTCATCGCCTTGAGTTTGTTATTGAGAAAAGTGGCGTTAAATTTTATAACGATGCAAAATCTGAAAAAATGTCAGAGATGAAGGAAACTCTTGAGAACCTTAAACCACCAGTAATATTAATTGCTGGAGGAAGAGATACTGAGCAAAACTACGAAGGGTATCATGATATTCTCAGTGAAAAAGTAAGACTGATGGTTTTAGTCGGAGAATGTAAAGAGTCGATGAATAGGACTCTTGGGGATGCGACTCAAACTTTCTTAGTTGGATCTTTTGATGAATCAATACTTCTCGCTTTTCAAAAGTCTCGTACCGGAGATACGATTATCCTATGTCCAGGAAATGAGGCCACTGATATTTTCAGAGATTATGATGAGAAAGGTAGTTACTTCAAAAAGCTTATTTTCCAACTCTAAGAATTAATTATTGATGTATGACACCATGCTCGTTAAACTATAGTGAGCATGGTAGATAAATTAAAAAAATATTTTATATTCAATGTATTATTTATAGTCGTTCTGGGGATAATAATGGTTTATTCCTCAAGCTATATTTATTCAAAAGAAGTTATTGGAACTTCAACTCACTTCTTTTTTAAACAAATAATTTTCTTATTGATTGGAAGTGCTTTCGCATTTTTAATTTCAAAAACAAAAACATCCTTTTGGTATAAAAATGCTATTAAAATAAATATCTTTTTTACATCACTCTTAGCACTTACCTTTACTCCACTTGGTGTAAGTATAAAAGGTTCTCAAAGATGGATCAGTTTAATGGGTGCAAGTATACAACCCGGTGAGTTTGTTAAGTATACTGTATTATTGGCAGCGATTTATTTCTTTAATGAGTTTAATAAAATGGATAAGGACTCAAAGATTAAGGGTGCTGTATCATTATTTATGCCCTTAGTATTACTAATATTACAACCAGACTTTGGCTCTTTTTCTATATCCCTAATACTTATCTTTTTTGCATGTTTTATGAGCGACTTTCCAAGAAAATATTTTTGGGGAGCTTTTGTCCTTGGTATTGGGGCAATGGGATCTTTATTAGTTGCTGCTCCGTATAGAGTTAAAAGACTTTTAACTTTCTTGGATCCATGGAGTGACCCTCAAAACTCAGGCTTTCAAATTATACAATCTTACCTTGCTTTTGCTAATGGCCATATTTGGGGACAAGGTATAGGTAACTCTAATGAAAAATTATTCTATCTACCTGAAGCCTATAATGACTTCATTTTAAGTGTGATTGGTGAAGAATTAGGATTTATAGGAATTATTCTCGTAATTCTATTATATGTCTTTTTCATTTATTTAGGTTTTAGATTAGCACTTACTGTTAGTTCTAAAATTAATTCTCAAATAATTGCAGGTTGTATTTTTGCGGTAGGCTTTCAAGCATTTTTAAATATGGGTGTTGTGCTAGGACTATTACCAACTAAGGGATTAAACTTACCATTTATTTCATACGGTGGATCATCATTATTTGCAAACTGTATACTCATTGGTTTTGTATTTAGTGCTCTTAATTTTAAATCCCAGATAATTAATGAAACAAACGAGTATTCAGAAGCTCAAAACTATTTTCGATGAAAAATATTATAATTGCAGCTGGGGGAACTGGCGGACATATAAATGCAGCTCTAAGCCTTGGTGAGTACGCAAAGTCTCAGGGTTATAATATCGTATTTTTTTCAGGAAAAAGGCATCTCGACTATAAGTTATTTGAAAATGAAGATGTTTTACACATTGATGCTAAGCCTTTAAGAACTAAGAACCCTGTAAAGTTATTTATAAATATCACATTGAATATTATTACTTTCATTAAA
>CAJXHA010000171.1 GCA_913053615.1 uncultured Bacteriovoracaceae bacterium
ATAAGAAATCATTAGGTACATCAGGAGAAACATTCAGTTGATAGTGAGACCATAAAAGAGAACCAATACCTAAAAATAAGAGTCCTACAAAAATGGAAAGAAAAGAAGACAGTATAATCGCTTTCTGTGCTGTTTTAATATCCTTATTGGCCGTTAATCTTTGTGCAAAGTCTTGATCGACACCGTGAGTGGCCATATCAAAAAGAATTCCTCCAATGACACCTGTTAAAAATGGCCATACATTTGAGAAGTCAATTATAGTCGTTTTGCCATGACTATAGGCCATTGCAAATAAGTCACCCCATGACTCTTCTGAGATTTCTGGAATCATATAATGAGCCACCAAGCCTCCAAAAATAAATAATCCCATTTGTACCATGTCGGTACGAACCACTGCTTTTAATCCCCCAATAAGAGTATAGAAAAAAGTTAAAAGACAAATAATTCCAACCGCTAAATAAATACTTACATCAAAAAATGTGGCTACTAGAATTGAACCAGAAAAAAGTCTTACTCCTACAGCTAAAACTTTATTAATAAGATAAAAGATGGCGATACTTCTTTGGCCATTCTTATTACCATTTCTTCCCATTACTGAATAAACAGTAAGGCCTTGGTCATATACTTTGGGGAGAAAGTAACGAGCAATAATTATTCTTCCAAAAATTGCACCAATATAAATTTGAACAAATGAGAAATCTGCTCCATAAGCAAAAGCGGGAATTCCTAAGAAGGTGAGAGCAGAAACTTCAGTAGCAATTATCGAACAAAGTGATTCGGCAAAAGTTAATGACTTTCCGGCCAGGTATTGATCTTCAATATAATTACCAGAGGCTTGAGTGCTAAGCCTGCCTGATTTAAAAGCTAGGACAAAAATTCCTATTAAGTAGAGTGAAATGACCAAGTAATCTAACCCGCTAATGAGCGTATTTTCCATAACTTATCTTCCTTTATTGCGATTCCTGAGATTATAGATCAAAGAAAACTGTTTAGAAACTCCATGTGTGAGAAATTTCTAATTATAAGTCCTGAATATTCCGATATAGATACTAGGAACATGGAAGGTTTATGGAATTTAATGTTAAAGGAATAGCATTCTCTAAAGAGAATCTAGCAACAATTTCAATTGATGATTTGAAAATCGGTGGAATTTCTCCTGCGCATCTTTTCATTTTTATTAAAGAAAAACCATTTCTCATGTTACGTGCCGGTGACTTAATTACAGCAGAATTTATCGAAAAATATAAGACAAAAGGTCTCTCATCTTTTTATAACCTTCCTATCCTAAATGAAGAGTCAAAAGATCATTTTGTTCAAAAATTTAAGCGATTAAAATCTTCTCGAACGAGAATTGAAAGAAAGAAATCAGTACAAGAAATTTATCAAAAATTTGCCTTAAGCTATTGGATCGAAAGTGAAGAAAGTTTTTTAAATTTTGCGATGGCAACATATGATGTTTTTTATTCATTGCCTGATTCAATTATTGAAGAACTACAGGCAAAGAGTCAGATCTTATATGCCAGAGCAATTTTAGGAGCATCAATTGCTGTCATGAGTGCGCTCATGGATGATATCGATGATTTTCAATACATTCAAGATTTATATAATACCGCTTTTGTAATGGATATTGGTCTTATTCAAAATGGAGACTTTAATTATTTAATGGCAAAGGCTTGTGAGTTTGAGCGCAATCATCCTGGTACGGGACTAAGTTGGTTAAAGTCACATCCTAATAATACATATGAGGCAGATATTTTTTATAAACATCCCGAGGCCTCACTTAAAATTGCAAAAAAATTAGAAGAGCATTTTCACTACCCAGAAACGAATGACTATATTCTGTATCATCACGAAAAAACTGATGGTAGTGGCTTTCCACAAGGTCTGTCTTTTAGTGGTTTGGCCTATAATGAAGTTTATTTAATGCTCAGTGATTATATGGTTCCTTTTGGAGAGCATGTTTTTCAAGCAAGAGATGGTTATGAGGTCATCAAAAAATCATTTGAAAGTCTATTAAAATTAGAGGATCGCTACTTGCTTCCAATAAATCACTTAATCAATAAGTGGAAAAGTATCATGAAGTGGTATGGAATTGGTGAAGAGTTGAAAGAAGAAAATATATTTGGAGAAGAAATAGAAAAAATAGGAGAGGCATCGTAATTGAGTGATAAAAAACTACTCATATTGAATCTACTTGATGAAACAAGGGAAGAGCTGAAAACTTATCTTGATAAGTTAGGGGCAGAGCTTTGTACTCGTGAAGAGTGGAATTCGGATATGGAGTTAACTCATATACTTTGTGATTCTGAAGAACAGGCAAAATCCGTTGAGAAAGATTTTAGTGCAGCCAAAAACAGTATTTTTATCGTGGTTTTCTCTCAGGTTAAAGATATTAAGTCATTTCTTCTGCATAATGGTCGCCTTGTTATTGATCCGTCGATTCTAGAAACTAAGCTCGGAGAGTACTTATTAAATAAATTCTTTAAAGAGAATCATAATATTCATCTTGATGAGTCTTTTGGTGAAAAGTTTGGAGAAACTAAAAAGTACGAAGTCATTAATCACTTAAATATTGGTCATATCATTGATGAGATTAGTGTTGATTCTTTTGAAGCCGATTTTAATATTGTTAGCATAAGGTCTTTTCTTGATCATGTTATTATGTATCTAACCTATCTAAAACAAGCTGGATTATCGGGGATTCCATTTGAAATAGAGTCTTCATTTGATGATGAAAACTTTGCAATTAATCTCCATGCACCAGTTAAAAACTTTAGTGCAGAATATATGATGGATGCCTTTGGAAATGTAAATTCAAAAGATCCACTTCAGTACATCCTTTCTGTGGTAAATAGAAGTTGTGACTTTTTAGATGTTACATTTATTGAAAACCCGGCTCGCATAGTATTTACAGGATTTTGGAATAAGAATAAGAAAAAGCTTATTGGGCTCTCATTTAATAATATCCTAACGGCATCTCAAATGATGGCTCAAATGGAGAAGAAGTTAAAAGACTTTCAGCCAATTGAAGAAGTTGAAATTGAAGTTGAGTCTAAAAAGGAAGATCTTAAGGCAAAAAGTCTCCCAGGTAGTATTCTTGAGATGGTTATGTCTAAGAATGAAGACTCTATCCTTAATAAAGAGCCTGAGAAAGCTTCTAATATTATTGCCTTTGCAATTGAAAAGTTTGAAGAAGTTCATCCAGATAAGTCTATTAATGAGATGGATGAGGAAGATTTTAAACAAATTATAAATGATTACCCTGAACTTGAAGAAATTGAGAACCTAACTGAAGAAGACCATAGTGATCTTTTAGATAAAATACAAAAGAAAAATCTAACAGATGCCTATGATGAAGAATTAGAGAGAGTTCGTTCTCAATTAGAAGATGAAGATGACTTTAAAGAAGAATTATCAGACACATTAAATGAAGAAGTTGTTAATAGAGTTAGTGGTAGTCTTGATGCTGAAAAACTAAATAAGATACTTAATTCAAAAGCTGGTGAAGATGATTCTGCGACAAAGGTTAGTGGAAAAGATGAAGCAGATAACTTTAAGGTAAAAATTAAAGGGACCAAAGAGGAAAAGAAAAAAGATCTGGTCACTCGTATTAGTGGTGGGTTTGAGAAAAAAGCAGGGGAATTTAATGTAAAAATCTCTGGATCAACTCCACAGGAGAGAAAGAAAGGCCTCTTTGATTTTGTTAATTCAACAATTTCAGATATTAGTAGTGATAACGATATTGATCAGAAAGTAAAAGATTATGTCGTAAAAACGACACCAAAAAAGATTGCAAATGGCTTAGAGCGTTATGCTGAAAAGCTTGGTCAAACAGTTGACTCTCTAAGTGCGATGGACCTATTAGACTTTAAAGAAACTGAACTTCCTCAAATTATTTCAGGTGTAATGGATGATGATGTTGAGATTGAAGATTTTGCAAAGTCTCTAGAAGAAGGGATTGATCGCTCTAATAGTGTGATGGATAACGCAAGTTCAGAGTTTAAAGAAAAATTTAAAAACCGCTTAGAGTCAACAATTAGTACTATTTCATCAATTGAAAAAGATGGTGAGCGCTATAATGTAAAAGATGAGAACGTTTCAGAAGAAGATGTTCAAAATGCTATAAAACAAACCATGAAGGAAACATTTGCTGAAGAATTTAAATTAGAAAAAGCAAATAAAGAAGAAATTGAAAAGAAAGAGGCAGAAATTGTTAAGAATTTGTCTGCTACATTAGATATGCCTGAAGAACAGGTAAAGGAAATTGTTAAAGGTGCTGCTCAAGCTGCTAAAGATAAGGAAACGAAGAAAGTTGTTGATAATATCTTTAAAAACAAGCCAGGTGATGAAGAAGATGTTGTTGTAAAAGAATTCCAAAGTGATGAGGTTGTTGAAGCTGCAGCAGAGAAGGCCAAAAATGATGAGAAGCAAGTCGTAAAAGGCTTAGACTCTGCAACAAATGAAGAGAAAGAAGAAAAGATAGTTGTAAAAGACCAGCCTCAAGCTAAAGAATCCCAAAGCTTAGTTGAAGCTCAATTAATGAGTAAGATTAAGAAAATGGAAGAAGAGAATAAAAAGCTTAATCAAATGCTTAAGGCAAAAGATATTTCTAATGGGGCTAAAGAAGAGTCAGATAAAAAGTCTAAAGAGATTAATGAGATTGTTAATGATGAAGTAAATGAAGCGATGAAAGATGCTCCTTCTTCAAAGGAAGCTGAGCAAATTTCAAAAATCGAAAATGATATGCAAGCTTCGATGGAAGAGAATAAGGCCATTATCGAAAAAGCGAAAAATGGTGGACAATTAACTGGTGAGGAAAGTGCAAAGCTTGCTCAAGCACTAGAGAATGAACAGGCCTTATTAGAAATTGCCAAGAATGCTGAAACTCATAATAAAAAACTCTCGATTGAGATGGAAAAGAAAGAAGCATTATTTAAATCTGAAATTGAAAGAGCGAATAAAACCATTAAGGCCAAAGAAATGGTTGTTACTAAGGCGAAAGAGAGTATGCAGGTTCTTGTTGATAAAAAAGAGAAGCAAGTTCAGGAATACAAGCGTCAAGTTGATGAAATGAATCGTCGAATGAAAGACGATAAAGCAACTCTTTTAGAGTCTCAAGTGAAGTCATTGAAAGCGGATCTACAAAACCAAGAACGAACTGCAGAGATGTATAAGAGTAAAGTTGAGACATTAATTCAAAAGCAAGCAGCAGAGAAAGGCAAAGACGAAACTTCTCAATTACAAGCTGAAAATAGATCATTACAGCGTTTAAAAACTCAATTAGAGAATCAATATAACTCTGAACTTAAGCAAAGAAAGAGTTTTGAAGATCGATTTAATAAACTCAAAGAGAGTGAAGCCAAATTACGTGGTAAGGCAATGGCAGCTGAGGCGAGCTTAAAGAATGCTGAAAATGCAGTCAGACAATTACAAGATCAACAAACTCGTATGGCAAAAATGCTAGATCAGGCTAAGAAAAAAGGTGCTGATGAAAAGCTTTTACGTGAACTTGATTTGGTTAAAAAACAAAAAGATCAATTACAAGCTCGTTTAAATAAAACCAGTAATTCAAGTGTGAACCCAGATGTTCAAAAAGAACTGGAACAAGTGAAAGCTCAGAACGCTCAATTACAAGCGAAGCTTTCTAAGTTAAGTGGGGCGAATGTTAGTCCAGATGTACAAAAAGAATTAGAGCAAGTAAAAGCTCAGAACGCTCAATTACAGGCAAAACTATCTGAGAATAGTGGGGAGAAAGTTAACCCTGAGGCCCTAAAAGAACTAGAGCAAGTGAAGTCTCAGAATGTTCAATTACAAGATAAGCTTAAAGAGATGGTGGAGAAAGCTCAGAAAGCAGCTCAAGCACCAGCAGAAAATAATCAAAGCACAAATGAGAAGCGTCTTGAAGCTAATGTCAAAAAGCTTAATTCTGAACTTTCTAAAGCCAGAAATGAAGTGGCAGAAAGTAAGAAGACCATGCAGAAGATGAAGCAAGAAAATGTAGGTCTTAAGAATAAGATGCAGCTACTGGCCAAGGAACTAGATAAGCATAAGAAAGCTGGTGGCAAGAAAGCTGCATAGAGTCGTAAAAAATTACTTGTCATTATAGGTACCTAACATTATAAATAATATCTCAAATGCTCCAGTGGTGGAATTGGTAGACACGCTAGACTTAGGATCTAGTGCTTTTGGCGTGGGGGTTCAAGTCCCTCCTGGAGCACCATCTATATTAAAATAATCTTATTTATTACATCATAACAAAAGTTCGATTCTCATTTCTTCATAGGAAAGCATAAAGATATTATGGTGATTAGATTTAGTCGGGACAGTCGTTAAAAAATGATAAATCATTTTTTAACTCCTAGCACTGCACCAAAACCTTGCTCAGCAAGGTTTTGTCAAACTTCTATATAGTCCCTAATTTAATTTAAAAAATAAATAAGTGATATGAATGGGTTGGGAGTATAGGGAGTGATGGTCAAGCCATCAATATGCCATCAGGTGAGACCATCGCTTTGTTTAGATAATGGTACTTATTCACAAGAAAATCATATTAACTACTTACGTTCTTTTAAATATAATTACTCTTGTTAGTAAAGAGGTTTTATGATGAAGCATGGCTTTAAAATAATTAGAAATTTTTTAACCAAGAGAACTGTCGAGGAACTTGAGGAAGTTCTTTTGCGTCTTCATAAAAAATGGTGCGAAGAAAATATAGATTTTTACCACGAAAAAGCAGTTAATAGTGCTTATCTTACTAAAAAAGGATTTTGCTCAAATCAAGATCGTTATTTTTTATTTGAGCTAATAAGTTCTGATAAAATTTATAAAGAACTAGATAGTATTTTCTCTGATAAAGAACCTTGTTTTTTGAATACACAGTTATTTTTTGATCCTTTTAATGCTAATCAAAAAAACTACTGGCATAGAGACATTCAATACACTGGACTACCATTAGAAGTACAAAAAAAGTCAGTTGAAGAAGATACAAATAATGTCGTCCATTTTAGATTTGCAACTAGGGATGAAAACGGTATCGAGTTGATTCCAAATACAAATAAAAGATGGGATTCTTCATTAGAGTACGACACTAGGCTTGGCCTTAACGAGAGAGTTCCAAGTGACGACCTTCCTGATGGAATGCCTATTGCTCTTAATAAAGGAGACTTATTAATATTTTCTGCAAATATGATTCATCGAGGCCTGTATGGAAAAAATCGAC
>CAJXHA010000172.1 GCA_913053615.1 uncultured Bacteriovoracaceae bacterium
CAAGCACTTGCAAATTCAGACAAAGTTATCATGGCAACAAATCCGTTGAAGACTACTGTGAAGTCTTCTCATAATCTCGATACAGATTTAATAGTTACAGAGCTAAAGAAAAAAAATATTCCTGCTATTAATAGCACTGATTTACAAACCCTAAGAAAATCTTTAGATGAATTCAATGAGGAAAATGCCATATTGCTGATTCTTAGTAATAGAACATGTTTAGGGTTATGGGAGTCTGACTTTGTTCAAGCTCTTACTTAGTTTTCTCTTTCTCTTCAACTTTGAGAGCAAAGTTTTTGCGACTGATAAGTCACCAATCGAGTGGAGTGGAAACTTATATAAGATTGCTCATGAGTATAAAGAATTACACTCAAAATTTTCCAAAGAAGTCTGTTCCCCAGGAACTGATACTAAGTACTATAAGCTTTTAAGATATTACAGAGGTACAGGATTCTATCTCCCCCTCAATGGTAATGATATTGACCGAGCGGCGATAAGCAAGAACCTGCATCACTTTAAAAAGAAAATGGCCTTTATCAAGGGTTTAAAAGATAAACTAGAAAAACAAGAGAAACTCCCAAGTTTTGACGAGGTTTCAAAAGACTTAAAAGAAACCCTTGATTTATTATTAGATTATAAAAAAGAATTTTCTCAGGAAATTAGAAAGAAAAAGAAAATTGAAATCAGAGATAAATCAGATGCTCTTATTAATAAACTAAGAGAGCAGTTTGATGAATTTGTTGATAAAATCTATTTTTTAAAGAGTTATAATTTTCCTAATGACCACCTTCAAAATAGAAGGAATTATGAACTGTATAAAGATAATGAAAAAACGGTTACAAAGGCCAATCAAACTTTCTTTTATCGTAAAATTGTTGAAGATGGAGCTTATAACCCAGATCATACTGGTTCAGATCTTTATATTCGATCCACATTAGATACACTCTATTTACAAATCAAAAAGGAAAAGATCTTTATTTCAGAAAATCTACGTTATGATTTGGAATGGATTCTAAAAAGAGTTGAAAAGGCATTTGATTGGGGCCATCAAAATCATGTTGATAGACTGCAAGAATGGTATAATCGAACCCAGCTTAATTACAATTTTTACAATGATATTATTCAAATTAAAAATAGGGCCAAGGCAAAGAAATTAGTTAAGGCCAAGAATCAAGCCACATTACAGATGAAAGAGTTTGTTTATAAGAAACAAGCTGAAGTCTATCACTGGTGGAGTAAAAAACCTGAATTAATGCGTGCTCTTTTCACTTTAACTGTAATTCTATTTAATGAGGTTGGCACAGTTGACGGTAAGGATGCATTAGAGCGATATGACGTTGCCCAAATTGTTCTTAATCGTGTGGATGATGAGTTTTATTCCAGCTTAGATCCTAACCAAGAGATAGTGAAGTATCTCAAGTACAAGTATGATGAGTACTCAAAGTATAAATGGCTTAATACGCTTTTTAGAGTGGGAGAGTTTTCTTTTACTTATCATTATATTGGTAGTGTGGTGAAAATTTTCTGTCCCGATATGTCTCGTCTCGGTCGAAATCTTCGTGAAACAAATATAAAAATTTCTTTAAAAGCGATTAAAGAGTATAGGCCAGAATTCAATGTTCTTCGCTACTTCTCACGGATTTCAATGCTGGGGAAAATTGATATGTCCTCAGTTTGGTTTGATTACGAAAAGTACCCAGAGCGTCCAGGTTACTTAGTTGGAAACCAAAGAAAACTCATTCGATTTTATTTAGCAGATAAGTATCAGTACCTTTATTCATTTACTGATCCCAAGGGACTCTCATACCAAGTTATAAAAATAGGAGATGATACCTATTCAATGCGTTGGGTAAGAGGGAAACCACAATTTTATAAGTATCGTGACCCACATTTATTTAAGTATTTTCTCAAGAAGTGATTGCCCTAAAGCAGCAATGAATGTATAACTAAGGCCTTAGTGTATTATTTGTTTAGAAACCAGGAGTAATTCATGCTTAAAAACTATATCTTTACCTCTGAATCAGTAACTGAGGGACATCCTGATAAAATTGCAGATCAAATTAGTGACTCAATTTTAGATGAACTTTTAAAACAAGATCCAAATTCTAGGGTTGCTTGTGAAACTTTAATTACAACTGGTTTGATTCAAATCGCAGGTGAGATTACAACTAAAGCTAATATTGATTATCATGAAGTTGCTCGTGAGACAGTTAGAAGAATCGGTTATGATCACTCAGACAAAGGATTTGATGCTAATACTTGTGGTGTAAACGTTGCTCTTGATAAACAATCTCCAGATATCGCTCAAGGTGTAAATGAAGGTGAAGGTGTTGATCTTGACCAAGGTGCTGGTGACCAAGGACTTATGTTTGGATATGCCATTAATGAAACTGATTCATTTATGCCACTTACAATTGATCTTTCTCATAAGCTTGCTAAGAGACTAGCTGATGTTAGACATGAAAATATTCTTCCAGGTTTACGTGCAGATGGTAAAACACAAGTATCAGCACAATACGTAGATGGGAAAATCAAAAGACTTGATGCAATTGTGGTTTCTACTCAGCATGCAGAGAGTATAACTCAAAAACAATTACACGAAGGAATTAGAGAAGAAGTTATTAATCGTGTTGTTGATCCTTCATTAATTGATAATGAAACAAATATCTATATCAATCCAACTGGTAAGTTTGTTATTGGTGGGCCAATGGGTGATGTTGGTTTAACTGGTAGAAAAATTATCGTTGATACTTATGGTGGGCATGGTGCTCACGGTGGTGGAGCTTTCTCTGGTAAAGATCCTTCAAAAGTAGATAGATCTGCTGCATATGCGGCAAGACAAGTAGCTAAGCACGTTGTTGCTGCTGGGCTTGCTGAGAGAGCGTTAGTACAAGTTGCTTATGCGATTGGAGTGAGTAAGCCAATGTCTTTCTTAGTTGATACTTTTGGAACGAATAAGGTTGACCAAGATGCAATTACTAAAGCTGTAAATGAAATCTTTGATATGAGACCAAAGGCAATTGTTCAAAGACTTGATCTATTACAACCAATGTATAGTGAAACTGCTGCTTATGGACACTTTGGACGTGAAACAAGTAATGGATTTACTTGGGAAAACCTAACTTATCTAGAAGAGTTAAAAGCTAAGTTTTAATTTATTCAATAAATTTAAATATGAAGAAGCACACTTTTATAGTGTGCTTTTTTTTTGCTCATATGTACTTTTCCACCATTAGTGTTAAAATTTATTTATGGATGAAATATACTTCCTTGTTAGATACACACCATTTTGGTCAATTCCACTGCTCATTATAGGAGCAGAGTTTAGTTATATATCTTGGATACGAAAAAAGAAGAAATGGTTTATGTTTGCAGCAATTAATGCAGTCTTCGCTCTTTTGATGAGTATCTTCTATTACTGGATTGGTGGCCCAGAAAAATCTGTGCGCTTCGTCATGGATATTGTTCGCTTTTATACAACTTAGTATTAAATTTTAGTTAAACTAGCTTAAATAACTGAATTTACAGAATACCTGTAAGAAATAGACAAGTTTTTCCCAGTGTCTGAAAATTGACACTCAACATCCAAATTTGATAGCATATTCTTGAGAGAGAGGCAGAATGGACGATTTAAATTTCCTACACAATAGTTATGAAGCAGAGAAAGAACCTAAGCTTAATAAAAATTTAGATCAAGATGAATTAGAAGAATTTGGATTAAATCCAAAAATTCTAATCGTTGAAGATGATAAAGTTTTAGGTCTAAGTATTAAGAAGTACCTGATGAAGACATTAAATTGTCAGGTTGAACTTTTCACAAACTCAATGGATTGCTTAGCACACCTAATGCAATCACCAGTTAGAGATAAACCTTTTTGTTTAATTACAGATATTTCATTAGAGCATGGGGCTGATGGGCTTTTACTTATTGATAACCTCAAAGAGAAAGGCTTTAATTTTGTTTCAATTGCTATGACTGGATTTGCATCTATCGAAACGGCAATCTCTGCGACTAAGAAAGGTGTTTTTCACTACCTTACAAAGCCATTCGAGTTAGAAAATCTTCAGAAATTAGTCATTGATGCTATCTCTGTTAAAATGGGAATCGATCTTAATCGTTTAAAATCAAATGAGAAAGAGACTGTAAAAAACAATGTCGCTAAAATAATTAAAAATATTAAAATTGAGTCACCAAATCCAGACGATATGTTCTGTCAGATGATTGGTCGCTCAAAAGTAATGCATGAAGTATTTGAGAGAATCAAAAAAGTAGCTTTAACAGAATCAACTGTGCTTATCACTGGTCCTTCTGGAACTGGGAAAGAGTTAGTTGCCAATGCTATTCATGAGCTTTCATCACGTGCGAAGAGAAATAAAGTTTCTGTAAACTGTGGAGCTATTCCTGGTGAACTTTTAGAAAGTGAATTATTTGGTCACGTTAAAGGTTCATTTACTGGAGCTATTTCTAATAGAAAAGGGCGCTTTGAACTCGCAAATTTCGGATCAATCTTTTTAGATGAGATTGGTGATATGCCTGCACTTTTACAAGTTAAGCTTTTAAGAGTGCTTCAAAATAAAACCATTGAACCTGTTGGTTCAACTGAAACGATTAATATTGATACTCGAGTTATTGCGGCTACTCACCGTGACCTTGAAAAAATGGTTCAAGAAAACAAATTCAGAGAAGATTTATTTTATCGTTTAAATGTAATTCCTATAAGAATTCCTGCTTTAAAAGAAAGAAGAGAAGATATTCCTCTTTTAATTTCATACTTTGTTGATCGTTTCTCAAGTGCAGATAGAAGTAATACCATTACTTTTTCTGATAAAGCTTTAGAGATGTTACTTGGATATGATTGGCCAGGGAATGTTCGTGAGTTAGAAAATATTATCGAAAGATTAGTTATTCTTAGAGGTGGTAATGAGATTTTACCGGAAGACTTACCTGCTAAGATCTTTAGACATAATCCATTAGCAACTGATCACTATAAGCATATCTTTGAATTACCTGAAGAGGGAGTTGATCTTAAAAGAGTTCTTTCAGATATAGAAGACTCTTTAATACTTCAGGCCCTTAGTTATACTGATGGTAATAAGAACCAAGCTTCCAAGCTTTTAAGTCTTAATAGGACAACTTTAATTGAAAAAATGAAGAAAAAGGCACTACATATCTAGTGGAGCTTATAAAAATTTTAGAATCAACATTAGATTATAAAGAGAAAGAGTCGAAAATTTCGGCTCTTTTTCGTTTTAATCCCCCTCCAGAAGAGAAAAGAGAAGAGAAAGGTGATTACTACCAAGGACTTGCCGCTGAAGCTCTCTCAACAAGTTTTGAGGACTATTACCAATTATATAAAGAGGTTGATCAGGAGCTGATAGACTATGGAAGTGCCTACTCAAAGGGTAGTATTCTTTTTCAAGCACTAGGAAATAAGCGTTGTTATTCTTATGAGTACCTTGCTAGTCGAGTTGAATATACAAAGAATTTGTGTCAAGAAGCTTGTTTAGATGAGCAATATATAATTAAGAGAGACTTACTAACATCGGATATTCCTCTTGGTCCTGCTTACTTAATTTATCTGCCTTTAGGTGATATTTTCTTTCGACTTATACAAGCACTTTATCAGCAAGAACGAAGGGCAGCCTTCTATATCATTGAGTCTCATGGTGATTTTTTAGATTATGTTTTCTCACTAAAAGCGTGGTTTAAATTTATTAAGAAGATAGAGAGCTCTACACCTAGGCATACCAATGGTATTTATCATTTTGAGTTTTGTCCAAATGCTGTGAATGAGGACAATTTACTTTATCAATATGTATTAAGCTATGGTGAAGAGTTTAAATTTGAAGTGAATAAAGATGACACCGTTTTTTCGATAAACTTAAATGAAACTTTACCTATTAAATATAATGGGAAAATGGCAATCGAAGCATTTAAGCTTAAAAGAATAATTGATAATAAAATTATTCGTTTGCAGCATCCTCATCAAGTGATTGGCGAATAAAGTACTTTAGAATATCACTACGAGCAGCTCCACCAATAACTTTATTGATTTGGAGATACATCTCATCACTATAGATCAGCGAGTGAAGTGTTCCTGGGCCTTTATCAATTCGAGACATAATTTTATTAGTCTTACTAAGTGTTTGATCAAGTTTATCAAAGGTCTTATTCTTCTCAACTCTTGATAGGATTTGAGAAAGCTTACTACTAGCTTTATTTGCATTCTCCATGGTGGCGTAAAAATTTCCATCTTTAGTCGCTTGATCGAGAAAGTTCTCAAATTTGGCAAGTACTCGATTTAATTTTTCTGCTATATCATTTCCCTTATCCATCACTTGATCCATCGTAAGCCCTGGGGCAGCTTTTAAGACATCAGTTACAGGGTTAAAAACTTCAGCGTCTTCGGAGCCTTTTACAATTTGAATTAATTTATCTCCAACAATACCCTTAGATGCAATATCAACTAATGAGTCTTTTTTTATCCATTGAAGATAGTCATTATCTACTAACATTAAGACTTCGATCTTTTTTAATTTTTTTATATTTATCTCTTCAACCTTTCCAATTTTTAATCCACCAAGCTGAACAATGCCCCCAACTTTTAAGTTTTGAGCATTTGGTATATGTGCTTTGATATGTGTTTTGGAAACAAACCAACGGTTCTCGGATGAAATCATGACTACAAAAATCATAAGAACAATAGTCATAAAGAAGCTAAATAATCCCACTTTGATTAAATTCTTTTTTTCTTCAGCTCTCATTTTCTATGCCTTTCCTTCCATAATAAAAAAGTCTTGAATATATGGGTTATCACTTTGTTTCATTTCTTCTTTTGTTCCATTAAACTGAACTTTACCCTCACCAATAATTACTATTCTATCACAGACTTCCATTGCTGCAGGCATGTCATGAGTAACAAAAATAGAGGAGCTATTTGCTTTTTTTAATTCCAACATAATATTTACGATGTTCTCAATATTCTTAGGGTCTAAACCCGCAGTTGGTTCATCATATAAGATGATTTCAGGGTTTAAGATAAGCGAGCGTGCTAGTCCGATTCTCTTTTGCATTCCCCCTGAGAGCTCACTTGGCATGAGGTGTTCTTTATCTTCTAGTTTTACCACTTGTAGA
>CAJXHA010000173.1 GCA_913053615.1 uncultured Bacteriovoracaceae bacterium
TTGAAATTCTTGGTATTGGTAATAAGGGAAGACTCTTAAAAGAGAAGTTGGTCTATATATCTAGAGAGCGGGGACTAAAACTTAGACCTTTAAAGTATGTCATTTCAATCGAATCAGATTTGGATGTAAAAAATATTTCTTTAAAAGAGATCGAATTGCCTATTTTACTTATTCTATGGCACTTGGCCGGAATTATTCCTATTGAGTCTCTTGCTAAGTGTATATGTGTTGGCGAGATAGAAATAGATGGAAGTATAAAACAACCATTTATGGATACTGAAAGCTTAAGACCTATTTTGGAGAGTCAAAAAGAATTAGATGATTATAAAATTATCTCTAATTTTCCAAATGATTATTTATGGAATATTCAAACAAAGGAATTATTAGAAGATATTCCTAGGCTTAAATATGCTCTAAATTGAAAGTCCTTCAGCAACTCCAATAAATGATTCCATCGCGTGATCACTTTTCTTAGAGCAAGTGCTTAGAGGAACAATTTTTACATCTCCGCTTTGGACAACGATTGCGCCTTGAGTTTCGCCATTGATTAGGCTATCAACAGCAAGTCTTCCCATGACAGAAGCAAGAAAGCGATCATTGGCCTGAGGTGAGCCACCTCTTTGTATATGTCCAAGGACACAAACTTTTGATGAAATATGATACATGTCTTCTAAAACGTTTGCGATGTCATAGCTGCGACCTGGCTTTTCACCTTCAGCAACAATGATGATTGAAGAGTTCTTTCCTCTTCTGATCCCACGGCGAATATCATTGGCAAGCTTTTGGTATTCAATTTTCTGTGTGTTTAATAGGATATTTTCAGCACCAGTACAAATACCAACTTTTAGGGCAATTGAAGAAGAACGTGCACCCATTACTTCAATCAAAAAAGTCCTATCGCTTGATTGGGCAGTATCTCTAATTTTATCAATGGCCTCAATAGCAGTATTAACTGCTGTATCAAAACCAATAGTATAATCAGTACCTGATAGGTCATTATCAATTGTTCCAGGGATTCCAATAACAGGAACATTAAATTCTTCATTAAGAGCGATTGCTCCTTTAAAAGATCCATCACCACCACAAACAATAAGTGCATCGATATCGCGATCTTCTAAAATTTGAGCTGCTTTTTGACGAGTTGCCTTTTCCATAAATTCAGGACAGCGAGAGGTATAAAGAATTGTTCCCCCACGTTGAATTATATTTCCCACACTCGAAGCATTTAATTCGTGGATATCATTATTAATTAATCCCTGATAACCGCGATTAATTCCATAAACTTTAATACCTTGTCCAATAGCAGAACGAGTAACTGCTCTAATAACACAGTTCATTCCCGGACTGTCTCCACCACTAGTTAAAATTGCAATACTTCTTAATCTATTTGCCATATTCAATCCTATTAAAGTCTAAAAGATAGGCTTTCCGCTAAATTCCTTAGGTAAATTATAACCCATAATATTTAATAATGTAGGGGAAATATCTTTTAATGCGCACTCTTGTGCACTTGCTTTGATTTCCTGATCTTTAAGCTTTGTATTAACCATTATAAAAGGAACTTTTGCCTTAGAGTGAGATGTATGTGGTGATCCATCCGGATAAACCATCTGGTCGCAATTACCATGATCAGCAGTAATACACATGGTTAAGTCATCACTCGCTTCAACGATATCGATAAGATCTCCTAGGCACTTATCCACAGACTCCATGGCCTTAACAGCGGCTTCATAATTGCCTGTATGCCCAACCATATCTGGGTTGGCAAAATTAACTACGTATAATCCAAAGCTCTTATCATTAAGTGCCTCTTTTAGTGCATCTAAAACTTTAAAGGCACTCATCTCTGGTTTTTCATCATAGGTTTTTACTTCTTTAGGAGAGTCAATAAGTACACGCTCTTCTAGATCAAACGGCTTTTCTTCACCACCGTTAAAAAAGTATGTTACGTGAGCATATTTTTCAGTCTCAGCAATTTTGAAAGTCTTTACTTTTTCTTTAGAGAGAAATTCGATAATCGTACCTTTTACTTTTTCTCGATCAAAGAGAATCGGAACCTCTGGAAGTTCTTCATCAATATATGGTGACATACATAAGTAATAATTTGGACGAATAGAGTTCTCAAAGTGTTCAAAATTTGGATCACAGAATGCAAGACTTATTTGTTTCGCTCTATCTGGTCTAAAGTTGAAAAAGAATACAGAATCCTCTGATTTAATAGCTCCTTCTTTTGTAAAAAGCACAGGCTCTATAAATTCATCAAATAATTCTTTTGAGTATTGTTCATTCACATAATCAGCTGGGGTTAAATCTGTAGTGGCTCCATGTCCTGTCATAACATCATAGTGGTGTTTGATTTTTTCCCATCTCCTGTCTCGATCCATTCCTATTGAGCGGCCACCAAGACTCGCAAAGGTAAAACCTTCATGCTTAATGATTTCGTTTACATAATTTATCCCTGTGGTTTTTGATGTATCTCTTCCATCAGAGAATGCATGAAGATAAACAGTAATTTCAGGAGCTAGTTTATTTATATATTCAATGATAGCTCTTAGGTGATCAATGTGAGAGTGAACTCCACCATCACTTAAAAGGCCCATAAGGTGAAGTCTTTTGCTTCCATTTAAAGTCTTATCAATTAATTCTTTAAAGCGAGGCATATCAGTGAAAGTTTCGTTCTTTATTGCTTCGTTTATACGAACAAGGTCTTGGCGAACAGGTCTACCAGCACCAATATTCATATGACCAACCTCTGAGTTGCCTGCAACACCGCTTGGAAGTCCAACGAGTTCTCCCCCTGGTTGAATTAACGTGTGAGGGTAGCTCTTTAATAAGTAATCAAGCTTTGGTGTATTTGCATCACGAACAGCATTTTTTTCAGTATTGTCTGAAAAACCCATTCCATCACAAATGACTAAGAGTGCTCTTTTAGATAATGCTTTTGTTTCCATAGTAAACTCCTAGTTATGATAGGGATGATTATCAAAGATAGTCATACCACGATATAATTGTTCAATGAATATTAGTCTGGCAAATTTATGAGGAAAAGTTAATGGACTTAATGAAATTTCAGCATCAACTTTATCTAAGACATCTTGATGAAAACCATATGCTCCTGCAATGATAAAGGTAAGTGCACCATGGTCTTCAAGTTTTTGAAAAATGGCTTGAGAAAATTGAGGGGAGTCATATTTTTTTCCTCTTTCTGTAAGAGCAAATGTATATGACTTATTCTTTTTCCCAAGGTCTTCTAGTTTCTTTAATATAAGAGCAGCTTCTCCTGCTTGGTTCTCACTATTTGATTTTAACTCATGAATTGTAAAATTAAGCTTCGCGATTCTCTTAGTAAACTCATTCTCAATGGCCTCAAAGTTCTTGTCTTTGTATTTACCAATAACAATTAAGTCTACTTTCATTATTAGAAATAATTTTGAGTCGACTCGTCACTGTCTCCCATTTCAGGATGAGAGAAATAGTATTCACTTGGAATTTCTAGTTGATCAAACTCTTTCCATAATGAATCAAGATCAAAAACATCACGAGAGATCTCTTGAAAAATATGAACGATAACATCACCAGTATCAATTAGAACCCACTCGCAGTCGCTAAGTCCTTCTACTGATAAAACACTTCCACCATTTTGCTTGATATTATATTGAATTTCATCGGCCATCGTTTTGGCCTGAGTAGTATTGATTGCAGTTGCGATTAAGTTGAAGTCACATAAAGAGCTTGTTGCATGTACATCAAAAGCTTTGATGTTTATCCCTTTATAGTTGGCGATGATCCATGCACTTGCAAGTGCTTGTGCCTTTGAAAGATCTTTTTCGCTCTTAAATATCTTACTTACTTCTTTTTTGACAAAATCATTTGCCATAATTAATCCTTTTGATTCTTTTCGTCATTTCTTTGTGATTTAGTCTTTAGCATAAGTCTTTTTAAAAGATCAAGGTTAAGACCTGATACACTGGAAATAGGTAGTACTTTTTTATCTAGTGTTTTCTCAAGCTCTGTTTGAAATTTATCGATTTCCTCTTGACTCATGGCGTCTATTTTGGTTAAGCATACGATTTCTGGTTTATAAGTCATATCTTCGCTAAATTTTCTTAGCTCCTCTCTAATAGTAGAGTAATCATCAATTGCTTCAAATGGTTCTAGGAACATTGAGCAGTCAATGAGATGAACTAATGCCTTAGTTCTTTCAATATGTTTTAAAAATTGAATACCAAGGCCTTTTCCTTCACTGGCATTCTCAATTAGACCTGGAATATCTGCCACGACTACTGAGTTCTCTTCATCGACTTTAACCACACCAAGATTGGGTGTTAGGGTAGTAAATGGATAGTCTGCAATCTTAGGCTTTGAGTTTGAAATTGATGAGATCAGAGTTGATTTACCAGCATTAGGTAAGCCAACTAAAGCGATATCAGCAATCAGTTTTAGTTCTAGTTTTAAATTGAGCTCTTCGCCTTTTTCGCCTTCTTGAGCGTATTGAGGAGCTTGATTAGTAGATGATTTAAAATAAGTATTACCAAGGCCTCCGCGACCACCTTCAACTAATATTTCTTTTTGGTTATGCTCTGTAATATCACAAACCAGTCGGCCAGAATCTTCGTCAATTACGAGAGTACCAACAGGAACCCTAAGCACGAGATCTTCGCCATTAGCACCATCTGCTTGGGACTTAAAGCCTTTGTCTCCGTCTGGTGCATGATAGAGCTTTTGCCCTCGAAAGTGCATAAGAGTATTTATTCCTTCGTCTCCAATGACATAGACAGAACCGCCATTACCGCCATTTCCACCGTCAGGTCCTCCATAAGGAACGTACTTCTCCCTTCTGAAATGAACCATGCCATTTCCACCGTTACCGGAGATTACTTTAATTGAGACTTCATCGATAAATTTCATACTCTTTGTATACCTATAAAAAAAGGGGGTTCAAAGACCCCCTTCTATAAAATGAAAAATTTATATTTTTTATGCTGGAATTACAGAAACAGTTTTCTTATTTTTACTAAAAAAACCAAATTGAACTTTTCCTTCAGTCATAGCGTATAGAGTATAGTCTCTACCCATTTTTACACCATTACCTGCGTGGAACTTAGTCCCTTTCTGTCTTACGATAATATTTCCAGTTATAACTGATTCACCACCGTACTTCTTAACACCTCTCATTTTAGGGTTAGAATCACGACCGTTACTTGTACTACCACCTGATTTCTTGTGAGCCATATTATATCTCCTAAATCCTTAAGCTTTAATTTCTTTAATTTTTAAACCTGTATATGGTTGTCTATGACCATTTTTCTTTTGGTATCTTCCAGGTTTTCTTACGAATACAATTACTTTTCTAGAGCGAGCTTGTCTTACTACTTCAGCAGTAACTTTAGCACCAGCTACAGTTGGAGTTCCAACTTTTGGAGTGTCTCCACCAACAAAAAGAACTTGGTCTAACTCAACAGTAGATCCAACTTCTGCGTCCATTTTTTGAACGTCAATAATATCACCAGTTTTCACTTTGTATTGGTGACCTTTTACTTCTACAATTCCGTACATTTTATACTCCTTAATGCATGGTCAGGGGGTATATACCTTGAAACCCTAACTTATGGCAATAATATGAATTTACACTTTTAGTGCGCTAGCACTTTAATGTCAATAATTTATAGAGATTAAAACTAAAATTGGCTTTGGAATGCAGCCCCAAACTCACGAGGAATAGTTCTTTGCTGTGAGTCATCATCATCTTTGCTTCTCGCCACTACACCTTTTGCAAAGAGCTTAATCTCAAAATACTTCTTGAGGCGATGCGTAAATGAGCTTTGCAGGTAAAGCATTTGAGTTTTAGTGTCTGTAAGTCCTTGTAATATAGCAAAGTTACGATCATTAAAACGATACATATTAGAGAGACCAATAAAGTCTTCAATTGGAAGGAAGTTTCTCTCGTACTCAGCTTCTGGAAAAGTATCATCTATTTCATGTCTTCCAAGTTCAAGGCGTGAAGTAAGATTTCGGGTGAGGTCTTTCTCATATCCTAATAAATAATGTTGTAGACCTTTATCATCTTCCTCTTCTTTGTCCAGTCTTTGTGAGTGGCGTACGGCCTGAGCATAAATGAGGCCTGTATCAAAAGAGTGTTTGATCTCAAATCCGTACTTATGCCTTTTTTGATCTTCACCTAGGATATAATTAATATGGGTTTGCTTAGTATAGTCCCAGTCTCCGTGAAGGAGAATTGTTCTGGTAATTCTTCCGTCATAGTCAGTGAATTGTTTATCTCCTAAAAGGTAGAGATTTACTTGTAAGTCACTTCTTTTATCAAAGTGAAAAGAAAGCCCATCATTACCCTGTTGTACTCCTTGTAATGTGCTTAGGGATAGGGGAAGCATAAAGGGGTCAATTGGATTAAAGAAATAACCTTCACCAAATTCAATAAACATTCTACCAAAAACAAAAGATGTATCTTCATCACCCCATTCATAAATAAATTGATTGAGGATAGACTCAGTAACACTATCATCAGTGCGATCAATCTTTCTTAGCTTAAAGACATTTCTTGAAACGACCTTATTTGGAAAAGCAAAATAGAAGGGTGCTACATAATCTTTATCTTGGTCATATAGATCACTTTGAGAGTGACGAACAAACCAATTGGCATCTATTTTATTATGGTAGAGCTCTAGCTTAACATCCATATTGGCGTAACCAATATAGGCCTCATCTTTCTTCCAATCTTGACCAAAGTTGTCGGCCGTAAGTGAGTTTTCTATGCTCTTTGCCTGTAATCCAAAACTTCCAGCAAATTCAATATCAAATTCTTTTGCGCAAACTGAGAAGCTTATTAATAAAAATAATAATGCAATAAAGTTGATCATTTTAGTCCTAAACCTTTAGTTAATTTAAGGTTAATTGAGTGCAAGCTCGTTAAAGTAATTTTCCCAAAAGGTCGATAAATAGTAAAGAAGAGGCTGTTTTTATGAATACAAATAATAACAATTCAGAAAAATTAACATATTTTCAATTTCAAAAAGAAATTGATTATTCTCTATTCATTAAAGTTGAAACAAGCTTTCTTGATGAAAGTTTT
>CAJXHA010000174.1 GCA_913053615.1 uncultured Bacteriovoracaceae bacterium
GAGACGGTAAGCTCTACCTTAAAGAGCAAATCAAGTCTGCAGTGAATGCTTTTTTGGTAGATGGCAAAGTTGTAGACGTGTTTTATGTAGGTTTTCAGATCAACTAGTTTGATTTGAGTAAAATTCACCAAACAAAGAGTAGGATGCTCTTTGCAATAGCCCAGGAGGGGACGAAAAATGGCGCAAGTATTAAGTCAAGATGAAGTCGATGCTTTACTCAGTGCAGTTAATGATGATGACACTTCAGCAGGTGAAGTAGATTCAGGATTTGATGATGAGTTTGATGATGACGAAGGTGCCGATAATATTCAGCCCTATGATCTCACGAATCAAGATAGAGTTATCCGTGGGCGAATGCCTATCCTTGAAATTATCTACGAAAGATTCATTAGATCATTTAGGGTTTCACTTTCAAACTCATTAAGAAAGATTTCTACCATCTCGATGATCTCAACTGACCTTTTAAAGTTTGGAGAATTCGTTAATACACTTCCGATTCCAAGTTGTATGTGTATTATGCGATTCAACGAATTACGTGGTCCCGCTCTGCTAGTATTTGAATCAAAACTTGCTTACGCAATTATCGATTCATACTTTGGTGGTACAGATAGACCTTTTACTAAAATCGAAGGTAAGGAATTCACTTCAATCGAATTATCATTCATGAAGCGTGTTATGGATATGGCCATCAATGACCTTGAAGAGGCTTGGCAACCAGTTCATAAAATTGATGCTCAATATATGAGAACAGAAATTAACCCACAATTTGTTGGGGTTGTTCCTCCAAGTGACGTTATTATCACAACAACTTTTGAAGTTGAGTTCGAATCAGCTTCTGGAACGATTATGGTTGTGATTCCATACTCAACTATTGAACCAATTAAACAAAAATTATCTTCAAGCTACCAATCTGAAAATGATGTGGTTGACTCTTTATGGACTCAATCAATGCATGATCATGTTAACGGAGCGACTGCTGAGGCGGTTGTAAAGTTAGGGGATACTCAAATGAGTGTAGGTGATCTGGTTGGATTACAAATTGGAGATATTATCCCTCTAAGCCAAGAAGTTTCGGGGGAACTCTTAGTTGAGATTGAAGGCGTGCAAAAGCTATTTTGCTTAGCGGGTGAATATAAAGGAAATAGAGCAGTACAAATAACAAAAAGGTTAAAGGATTAGATTATGGACGAGAACAACAACGTAGAAAACATTAATCCAGACATGAATCAAGATCAAAAAGATGCGATCGCGCAATTAGCAGATCAGATTAAAACTGGGGACGATGCCTTAAACAAATTAAAGGTACAAAACTTAGATTTTATCTTAGATATCCCGCTAAAAGTTAGTGTGGAGCTTGGACGTGCATCTGTCGTGATCAAGGATCTTTTGCAATTAGGACAAGGGTCAGTTTTAGAACTAGATAAGCTCGCAGGGGAACCATTAGAAGTTTTAGTTAATGGAAAGTTAGTTGCTAGAGGGGAAGTTGTTGTTGTGAACGAGAAGTTTGGAATCAGATTGACAGATATTATCAGTCCATTAGAGAGAATCGAAACATTAAAGTAGAGGGAACAATGAAGTACTTATTAACAACACTTATTTTAAGCATTTTCACTTTTTCAATGAACGCGAATGCGAACATTAATATTAAAAAGGTGGATATTAAAAAATTCGGGGATAAAGGAAAGATCAATATTCACTACACAGGAGTGTTAAAGGATTATCCTACTCTGAATGTAAGTGGAAAATCTGTACTTGTTGATATTCCAGGAGCTAAGGTTTCTCAAAAGATTAATAAAGCATTTAACTTTGCCACAGCTAATTCAAAAGATACTCAGATTCAAGCTGTTCAAAAAGATGCAAATACTATTAAGTTTAAAGCTAATCTTCCTTACTCTCTTACCAAAGACAAAGATAAGATCTCTCTTATGATTAAGGATAATAAAATCGAATTAGTGGTTCCTCATAAGAAGATGAAAGAGACTGTGGCCAAGGCAGTCGCAAAAAAGCCGGTTGCTAAGACAACAATGCTTGAGGCCCAGAAAAAGAAATTTAAAGAGCGTAATCCAAAGACCTATTTAAATGAAAAATACCTTGAAAAACTTATCAAGGAGAACGGTGAGGTCGTAGTGAAACCATCACCTAATCAAGTTGACACTGTTAATACGAAAGCAGCTAAGAGCCAAGCGCCTAAAACTACGTCAAATCAATCAATTTCATTTATTGAATATGCTGGCAAGTTTGTTGCATTCTTAGGTGTGGTACTTCTCCTATTCTATGGAGTAATCACTTTAATGAAAAAAGGATTCATCAAAAAGGGTAAATTAGGCTTTCTTAATAAAACGGATCAAATCCAGGTATTAAGTCAGACTTATATTGCTCCTAAGAAAAGTTTAATGATGATTAAAGCTCACGACCAAGTATTCCTAGTAAGTAACACTGAAGCAGGGATTCACCCAATTAGTGAAATGAAAAATCCGATGGGAATTCTTAAAGCTGGTGAGAAAGAAGTTGCAGGAACAAATTTTGATGAGTCTGTTTTCTTAGCTGATAGTGATGAAGCTTTAGATAAGAAAATAACTTTGAAAAAAGATATTACTCAATCAAATAAAGAGTCTTCATTATCAAGTTATATTGGAATTAAAGATCAGGTTAAGTTTTCTGATCAAATTAAGAAGAAGGTTAAAGGACTTAAGCCTCTTCAATAAAGGATAAAGTTATGAGGAATTGTTTAGGAAGAACAATCCAAGTACTAAAATTACTCTCAATCTTTGCATGCTTCTTCATTGGTGGAGAAGCTTTCGCACAAACAGGGAACTTAAACCTTCCTGGTCTAAGTGTGAACTTTGGTCAAGGAACTGATTTGGTTGATACCATTCAGGTTTTAGTTCTTTTTACTCTTTTATCGCTAGCACCAGCATTTATTATTCTTTGTACTTCATTTACAAGAATTATTGTTGTGCTTTCATTTATGCGACAAGCGATCGGTACTCAAAGTATGCCACCAAACCAATTATTAATTGGTTTTGCATTATTTTTAAGTGCCTTTGTGATGATGCCCACTGGAAAGAATATCTATGACAATTCAATCCAGCCTTATATGAATAAGCAGATTACAACCACTGACGCTTTAAGTGGTATTGAATTAGAACTTAGAGGTTTTATGACAGCCCAAGTTCGTAAAGCTGATATTGGACTTTTTTATGAAGTAACAGGGGAGCAGGCTCCTAATACTATCGACGATGTTCCACTACATTACTTAATCCCTGCATTTATTATTAGTGAATTAAAAACAGCATTCCAAATAGGGTTCTTACTCTATATTCCATTTCTCATTTTAGATATGGTTGTGGCCTCAGTTCTTATGGCCATGGGGATGATGATGTTACCTCCGGTTATTATTTCTATGCCATTTAAACTTTTACTCTTTGTATTAGTTGATGGTTGGCAATTAGTAACAGGATCAATTTTAAGATCTTTTAATTAGGAGAAGATATGGATAATGGATTTGTAATTGAAGTTACCAATCAAGCAATTAAAGTAACCATGATGTTAGCAGCACCTATGCTTATCGGTGCACTGGTTGTCGGTATTTTAGTTTCACTTTTTCAAGCAGTTACTCAAATCAACGAACAAACACTTTCTTTTATTCCAAAAATTGTTGTGATCGTTATGGCATTGGTTATCTTAAGCCCATGGATGATGGAGACTATGACTTCATTCACTCATGATCTTTATGCCAATATTCCTTCGGTGGTGATGAATAAATGATTAATGTTAGCGTAGTTGACTACACAGTATTGATTGCTTTTTGGTTATGTTTTACCAGATGGGTAACTATACTTATTCAATTACCAATTTTTGATAACACATCAATCCCACAATTAGTGAAAGTCCTTGGAGCACTAGTTATTACTTATACATTCTTTCCTTTTGTTGAAAGTGCAATGGTTAGCGAAGTGCTAAGGGTTGGAGTAGATAATTTTTGGTATATGACTATTTTTCACTCAATCGTAGGTTTACTTATTGGATTCTTAGTAAGAAGTATTATGACTCTCTTTGTTGCTTCAGGAACAGTGATGACTCAGCAAATGGGATTTACTTCAGTAAGTTACTTTGATCCAACATTTCAATCAAGAGTTGGTCCATTTGAAAAAATCATTCAGTGGACAATTTTAATAATGCTACTTTCAACGGGTGCATTACTTCCAATGTTCAAAGGTGTAATCGCATCTTTTTTTAGTATTTCAATGGAGAATCTTGGAAACTTCTCAAATATCCATATTTTTTATCATGAATTTTTTAAAGGTGTTTTTTCTGCAGCATTTCTATTAGCAACACCTATTTTATTTACAAATTTAGTTCTGAATTTAGTAATGGGAATTGTGGCAAGAACAATTCCTCAAATGAATATTTTAATGGTGAGTTTTGTGGTGAATATTGGGATTGGACTTTTAGTCTTCTTTGCAATTTCAGAAGAGTATTTCCATGTAGCTTATCAAATGTATGTGGACAGACTGGGCGAGTGGTTCCAGTTTGTTGGAAACTAGGAGATTAGTCAGTGGCTGACGATCAAGGAGAAAAAACCGAAGAACCATCCCCGCATAAACTCGAGGAAGCTCGTAAAAAGGGTGATGTTGCCTCCTCCAAGGAGCTTAACTCAGTTCTTATACTGACAGGGACTTTCTGTGTCTTAGTTCTTTCTTCTATCTACATGTTTGAACTTATTTCTGAATATATCGAATGGCTTTATGGCCTCGATATTAAAAAGGCCTATGAGGCTGAGTTAGGAAGAGAAGTTTTAGAGAAGTCCATGATCACACTTGCAAAATGTGTTGGACCAACTTTTTTAACGTCAATGTGTCTTGGCGTACTGGCTCAAGTTTCTCAAGTTGGTATCTTATATGCGCCAGATGTTCTGCAATTAAAATTTGATCGCATCAATCCTCAAAGTGGTTTTAAAAGAATCTTTTCAAAGAAAAGTATTGTTGAAGTTTTAAAAGGTCTTTTTAAATTCTCAATCGTATTAGGAATTACTTATTATGTTATGAGCGATAACCTTTTAACCTTTAATGGATTTTTACATACGGAAGCAGCTGAGGCCTTTAGCTTTGGAAAAATGTTTGCCTTTAAACTTGCTCTTTCAATTATCACTGGATTAGTGGTGGTTGCAGTTGGAGATTTTGCTTGGGAAAAATACGCTTATAAAGAAAAGCACCGTATGACTAAGCAACAAGTAAAAGAAGAAAATAAAGAGCGTGAAGGTTCGCCAGAAGTGAAGCAAAGAATTCGTCAGATTCAAAGAGATATGGCAACTAAGAGAATGATGAATGATGTGAAGTCTGCTGATGTTGTCATTACCAATCCTACACATATTTCAATTGTTATTCGTTACGATCAGATGACGATGATTGCTCCTGAAATTGTAGGTAAGGGACAAGATCACTTAGCAATGAGAATTAGAGAAATCGCAAAAGACAATGACATTCCTATTGTTGAGAATGTTCCTTTAGCGAGAGCTTTATATAAAACGGTTAAAGTTGGTGAGGGTGTTCCACGTTCACTTTATAAGGCCGTGGCAGAAATATTAGCATTTGTTTACAAGATTAAACGCAGAAAAAAAGCTTTAGGCTCTAAAAAGTAACTGTAATAGTACTGAGGTAACAGAAGATGTTAGAACGATTAAAAATGTTTGGTAAGAATTCGGATCTCGCAATTGCTGTGGGATTGATCTTTACTCTTGGAGTAATGATCGTACCAGTTTCCCCAGGAATGATGGATTTATTTATCTCCACCGTGCTTGCGGGATCAATCATTATTCTTCTCTTATCAGTCTATATAAAAAGACCATTAGACTTTTCAACTTTCCCATCAGTTCTTTTAGTTGTGACTTTGTTTCGTTTATCATTAAACGTTGCTTCAACGAGAAATATTTTAATTCGTGGTGGAAATGAAGGAAGTGAAGCTGCAGGACAAATTATTGCAGCTTTTGGAAACTATGTTGTCGGTGGTAATTACGCCGTTGGTATTATCGTTTTTATTATCTTTGTTATCATCAACTTTATCGTTATCACTAAGGGTGCTGGTAGGGTAGCGGAAGTTGCTGCAAGATTTACATTAGATGCGATGCCAGGGAAACAAATGGCAATTGATGCTGATCTTAACGCTGGATTAATTAATGATATTCAGGCCAAAGAAAGACGTAAAGAAGTTGCACAAGAAGCTGACTTTTACGGGTCTATGGATGGTGCGAGTAAGTTTGTTCGTGGTGATGCTATTGCTGGTATTTTAATTACGGCGGTAAATATCTTAGGTGGGATCATTATCGGTGTGGCCCAAAATGATATGAGTTTTGCAGATGCAACACAGGTCTTTACTCTCTTAACAGTTGGGGATGGATTAATTGCTCAAATTCCTGCTCTTATCATCTCTACTGCTGCCGGTATTATTGCAACTAGAAACACAGACGAAAGTGGTTTAGGGGATCAATTAGGAACTCAATTCTCAGTTCAACCAAAAGCTCTTTATATAACAGCAGCAGTACTCGTTTTATTCAGCTTAATTCCAGATTTTCCAATGCTTCCATTCTTATCAGTTGCACTGGTAATTGGATTTTGGGGCTTTAGAATTGAGCGTGGAAAACAAGATCAAGAAAAAGCAGAGAAACTTGAAGCTCTTACTGAGAAGAAATCAACTGGTGATGAACTTGAAGATCTATTAAGTCTTGAATTAGTTGAATTAGAAGTAGGTTATGGATTAGTTAATATTGTTGATAGTGAACAAAATGGTGATCTCCTAGAGAGAATCAGTCATATCCGTAAACAATTTGTGACGGATTGGGGATTAATTATTCCTTCTGTTCGTATTCGCGATAACTTGGAATTAAAACCAGGCGGCTATAAAGTAAATATTAAAGGAATCACTGTTGCTGAAGCTGAGCTTGTGCCAGATCATTTCTTAGCAATGGATCCGGGAACAGTTATTGAAAAAGTTGATGGAATTGAGACGATTGAACCGGTTTTTGGTTTAGATGCAGTTTGGATTAAGCCGAATAAGCGCGAGCATGCGCAAACC
>CAJXHA010000175.1 GCA_913053615.1 uncultured Bacteriovoracaceae bacterium
CTTGAATAGATTTGAAATCAAGTGCCGCGTCAACCTTATTGCAAAAACCAATAATGCTTTGCATTTCAGGACTAGATTCATTTATCTCTTCAGTTGCATTATCTGTAATTGCAATAAATGGCTTTTTGGTGCTAGGCATTATATCTACCATCACTTCTGTTCCCCCTAGAGTTGAGATGTACTCAAGGGTATTAAAAAAGATTTCATCAATTGTATCTGGGTACTCAAGGCTATCGATAATTTCTTTCTCAGTAAAAGTAATCTTAATTGGAAACATCTCTTCAAGCACTGCTTTTTTCTTAGTAACACTCATATACCAATAATAAAGCATATGGTGATTTTCAGCTTGAGTATGCTCTTTGATATCTTTAATTTCAGAATTAACTTCCATCATCTCAATGCAGAGGTTCTTTAGATCTGCTACTAAGTTCTTTGCTTCATCAATATTTTTCTTACTAAGTTCATTTAATCGGCTTTCCGGAACATTCTTTGCAAATACCTCAAAGGCCCTATCAATAACGATGAATCGATTAGATAAACTGTGGAGATCATGTGCCATTTTTTCTATTTTCTGCTTCATGAGTTCATTATAAACAGATTCCTAAAAATTGGTACTTTGAGCACTTAACTTTTTGACAATGACTAAAAAATTTAAGGTTTTCTTAAGAGATTTCATATACTTAGCCTGTTTAAAACTGGCATGTGCTGTGCATCAATATAGGTATTAATAATTGAGGAGAGAGGCATGAAGGCATTAATTCTACTACTATTATCATTTAGTGCTTTTTCACAAGAATTCATTCAATGTGAATTCGAAATTAGGGATAATGAGACTAAGATTGATGAACTAAAGGAATCAAAACTTAGCTTTTTATTAAAACTTAATGAGACTGAGAAAGTAAAACAGGAAATTAAACTTTATAAGGTCAGAATAAATCCTGAACATGAATCAGAAATGTATCAACATCAAATCTTAGCTTTTGAAATGGATGCAAATGGTCCTTATAAAAAAGTTCTCGATGAAAAAGGAATTCCTTTCGATATAAAGGACACGGGAAATAAGTTAATAATTGATATTGATCGAGTTTATCAAAATATGATTGTAAATATGCGAACTGATTTTAATTATTGGCAAGTAAGTATGGGGGGACCTTATACAACTAAGGTAACTCACGAGTTTAATTCTCTGACTCCTCTCTATACTGAAGTTTATTTTGAGAAAATAAAGAAGAAGCTTTTTAGTAAAGATGAAAAAATAGTTCAGAGACAAGTTGTCCCTATCTATTTTAGCTGCCAAAAACTTGATACATCTTATGTGATTCAAACTGATCTTTCAGAAAAGGCCAATATGATTTTCAGTCCACTAGATGAGACTTCAACTTCTAAGGCAATAAAAAACTAATAAGAAATTAAATTGATAATAACGAAGGGAGGTTATGCCTCCCTTTTTTATGGTAAGAACCTATTTCTTTCTTCTGGTGTTGGTAGGCGACAATGATCTTTTTTACCGAATAAGCGGTATCGATTTTTAGCAATTAAATCATAGCAATAATTACGAATGAATGCCGGAATAATAATTAGGGGATAAAGAATAATAAAAATTGATCCTATATCTTTAAGAACATGTAGTACTGCAGTTGATTGGTAGTATTTTTTTTGGTTCTTATAATAAATAACTGTTGATAAGTTTTTTCTTTCTTCATTAGAGAGATATTTTTTTGCCGTTTCGCCTTGGATTGAACTTACTTTCAAGTCAGGGTCATTACTATATTGAAAAACGAAATTTATAAATCCATTACATAGATTACAAACTCCATCAAAAAAAATTATCTTTTCATTCATAAGCACACTTTATATTATCTTCTCTATTATACGTAAAAAAGGCACGAAAAGATATGTTTAAGCTCATTATAGTATTTATTACCATTCTAAATAGTGCTCAAGCGAAATTAAGTTTTCGCTGGACAGGTGTTTCAGGCTTTCTTTTAAGTGACGAGAATTCAACACTTTATTTTGATCCAAATATAACAATGGTTACACTTTGGGATTGGATGCCTTGGAATGTTAAAGACATTGATACCAAAGAGGTTGATTATTGGATGAAGCGATGTGATCTTAAAAAGGTGGATGCAGTTTTTGTCAATCACTCTCATTACGATCATATGCTAGATGCACCTTATATTCTAAAACAATATGGTGGAAAACTATATGGCTCACGCTCTACTTTAAACTATGGACTAGGTAATGGTATCCCAAAGGAAAGGCTAGTAAAGATTGATTATAATAAAGAGTATAATGTGGGGAAGTTCACAGTTATTCCTCTTAAATCAGAACATCCAAATCACTTTGGTCCAATTATGGTAAGTGACGGAAAAATAAATGCTCCTTTAAAGCTTCCAACTCATCCTGTAAATTTTAGATTAGGAAAAACTCATAGCTTTCTTATTAAGCACCCAGAGGGGGATACTCTTTTTAGTGCTGTTGCTAAAATTAGTGAGCCAGATGCCCTTAGAGCAATCAAGGCGAATAATTTAATTGTGACAATGGCAAAGAGGGGAGATACTGAAACTTTCGTCAAAAAGAGAATTTTACCAGTTCAGTCTAAGCATATCATTCCTGTTCATTATGATAATTTCTTCATACCCCTTAGTCGTGACAAAAAGATTCATCACCTACCATTAGTGGATTTTCCAGAGTTTGTTTCAACAACTAAAAAACTTATACCTAAGAGCACAGAACTTTTAACTCCAGCATATTGCGAGAGCGTACCGCTTAATTAATATATTCGATTGGAACTTCTAGGATAAGTTCCTCTTTTGTGTACTTAGGAGGTAGTGGGGGGAAAAATTCGATACTCTTGATTAAGCTTAGTGCAGCTTTATTAAGGCTTGAATAATTACTTTTCTTTGCGATCTTTAAATCTCTAACTTGACCACTTCTTAGAATTTTAAAACTTAGTAATACTCTTCCTGTATGACCAAGTCTTTTTGCTTTTGGTGGGTAAAATTTCTTGCTCTCAATTTGATTTAAAACTTTTAATATATATTCACTTTTCTTTAAAGAGCCATTTTTATTTTGGGTGAGCACTTCTTTTTTTGAATCAGCTTTTTGATTAAGCTTTTTTGTTTTTTGCATTAGTTTCTTATTGGAATTTGGCATGCTCTTATCTGTTTGAATTTGAACTCGAACAACCTGAGTCTGCATAATGGATTGCTTAGGTCTTTGCTCTTTATAAAAGAAGAGCAGTCCATGCAAAACTAGTGAGATAAATATTGCGATACTAAATTTCATCTCTTTTTCATATATCTAAGTTATTAAAATTAAAAGGAAATTATTTGGAATCTGCCTAATTTTATAGGTAGGAGGATTAAATTAAATTTAATGATTTCAAGAGCTTAACAAAAATAATCGGTAACCGATAAGTACTATGGGAATATATATTACAGACAAGTGCAAAGGAAAATTAGTGAAATTGAATCTTATTCTTACTCTTCTTGTATTTCATGCTTATGCTCACCAAGGTTTTGCTCCACCAGTTGATTCAACTAACTCAGGTGGAAGATCACACTCAGGCTTTGGAAACTTAGGTGGTAATGATTATGAGGCCTCAGTAAAATTAAGAAAGACTTGTTTGGGAACGGACCTTGCCCGTTATCGCTCAGAAATTCAAATGACATGTGCACCTGAGGGGGAAGAAAATACTTTTGAACTAACAGAGTTCCTCGATACCGGAGCCAGTCTGATGACAAGAAATAAGCTACAAGCATATGCAGCTTCAGTTATTGCATCTAATGTAAATTTAATAAATGGAACAAGTGGAGGAGCTAATCCAAATACGTGTAATGGAATTCCAACTCCAACTCCACCTCCTCATGAAACTGTGAGAGAAAGTTCTCTTTCCGTTGAGAATGCAGTAAGTGCGGCCTATATCGATAGAATGCTAACACCCAATGGTGCCAGTGATGATTATGAAATACGTATTAGAAGAAATTATCCATACTTAAAGGTACCTAATGATTCAGGCTCAAGAAGAATTTTAAGAAAAGTAGAAGAGAGATTAGGTAATGCATATCAAGATGATGGTAATATGTTTGCACACTCTGTAACCATGGCCGCATTAGATGCAGAGATGACTAATAATGCAATATCGAGAACAGAGATCTCAGATATTGTTGAAGAAGTTCAAGCCGAATATGGACAGTACCTAGAGAGTCAATTACCTCGAATTTGTAATATGAGCATTGAAGATATCTCAGAGAGGTTTCCAGAAATATTTGATCAATTTCTAATTGATTTACCTGAGGAAGAATCAAGTATTTCACGATATGCTCTATGTAAGGAAAGCTTTTATTATAATCCAGAATCTTTTGACTCAGACTGTGATGGTGTAAAAGATGCTGATGATGCTAATCCTGGTGACCCCTTTTCTCCTAGGGCAGTCTTTAATATTGCTGGTAAGAATTATATAAATCCACCTTTTACAATTAATGGTAGTAAAACTCTAGAACGAGTGAATAATGAGATCAGAGTAAAAAGAGATATTAATATTGATGTCTCAGGATTAAGTGAGGCAGATAGAGAAAGAGTCCTGGCCAATATAGGTGCTTGTCGAGATGAAGTAAAACAAACGGTAGAAGACGCGTTTATTGATTATTTAGGAACGAATAGGAATCTTGTACAATACAATTTAAATTTTGATCTTAATCTGAATCCAGTTACAAGTGGAAGATCAGACTTTAATATTCACCGTTGTTGGTGTTCGACCTGTGAAGTTTATTATAATCACCCAACGAGGGGAAGAATAGAAATACCGAGAGATACTTGTCGAGCTGATTTTACTAAAGAGATGGAAGAGGGACTTAATGATCCAAACCTCAATCCAGTTGCAGATAGAAGAAGTTGGTTTAACCAAGAAGATGCAGCTAATTTAACTATTGGCTCATCGAGTGACTGTAAAACAATTAAGCATGAACTCTTGCATAAAGTTGGTTTAAGTGATGAGTATGTTGCAAGTTACTATCCATTTAATTTAGTTGGAGAGCACGACTCATTAATGAATAATGGTGAAAGACTTTATCCTAGGCATATTGGAGATCTACTATCTCCTTGGAAATGTAGTATGAATAATGGTAACTACGGGCTTTAAGCACTAGCTAGTAAATCAGATAGAGTCTCATTTAATTCTTCAAGCTCATATGGCTTTTCGATAAAAGCAGAGACCTTTTCATGATTAACAATGGCCTTTTGTTCCTGGCTTAGATTCACACCACCAGTCATAAAGATAAACTTCGTCTTCTCAAGTTTATTTGCCTCTAATAACGTTTGATAAAATTCAATACCATCCATCACAGGCATTTTTATATCTGAGATAATAACATCAAATGTATAGTTTTCTCTTTCAAGAATACTAAGTGCCTCTTTGCCATTACTTGCTGTCGTAACATTAATACCTACATCACTTAAATCAGTATCTAAAATAGATTGAATTTCATCTTCATCTTCAACTAGCAGAATTCTTCCTTTGAGTTGCTTTATTTCATTTAGGGTTGTTTGCTCAGTTTCGCTAGTTTCAGCTTCTTTTTTAAAGAATGGAATAGTTAATTTAAACTCAGTCCCAATGCCAACTTCTGATTCGACTTCTATTTTACCATTAAGCTCTTTAGTAAATTGATGAACAAGGGATAATCCAATACCTGTCCCAGAACTAACTGCCTTAGTAGTAAAAAATGGATCAAATATTTTATCAATTGTTTTATTGTCAATACCAGAGCCATTATCAATTACTCTTAAAATAAATGATTGGTCATTTAAATCTGTTTGTAATTTAAGTTTTTTAACTTTATTGTCTTTTAATGCATCTTTGGCATTTGAAAGTAAGTTCATAAGAATTTGTTGGAAGTTTCCGCGATTACCCTGAATAAAAACATTATGTTCTTTATCAAATGCCGCTTGCATTTCTACTTCAATTCCTTCGTTATTATATATTTCAAATACCATTTGATAAGATTCTTCAATGGCATCGCAAACATTAAATTCTGTTTCTTCTTCTTTATCAATGCGTGAAAAAGTTCTTAGGCCTTTAACGATTTGACTAACTCGATTTGCAGCTGTTTCGACGCGATCAAAGTAACTATTAACTTCTTCAAGGTCATAGTCGCCAGTATTTAATTTCTTTTTCATTGCTGCAAGATAACCCTTTATAATTGTAAGAGGGTTATTAATTTCGTGTCCAACACCTGCTGCAAGTTCACCGATAGAGGCAAGCTTCGCTTGGTGTTGAGCATAGGCCTTTTGTAATTCTAATTCTTTTTCATTATTAATCTTTTCAGTTAAATCAAAAATAGTTCCGGTAAAACGAATGGGTTTCCCTTCATCATCCCAATCAGAAAAACGACCACGGCCTAAGGTATAGATATATTCACCACTTTTATGCTTCATCCTATGAGTGTTTTCATAATGATCCGTTTTTCCTTCCATATAATCATTAATATCTTTATAACAACTCTCTAGATCATCTGGGTGAACATTACCTGACCAGGTTGTTACATCCATTTTGATTTCAGAAATATCATATCCTAAAATCTGGGCCCACCTATGATCAAAGGCAACTGAGTTATCAATTAGATTCCAATCCCAAATTCCTAGACCGCCTCCATCTAGTGCAAGATCAAGATATTGATTACTGTCTATTAATTGTTTTTGAATAGATTTTTGTTCAGTAATATCTTGAAAAGTACCAACAACTTGAAGCACTTCACCTTTAGCATTGATTTCAGCAATACCTTTTGAATGTACCCACTTTTTATTGCCTTTGGCCGTAATAAATTCAAAGTCATCAGTAAATGGAATTCCGTTCTCAATACAATTTGTAACATATTTTAGAACTTTTTCTCTTTCATGGGGAGCATAGAAATTAATTGCACTTTCTAAGTCGATTGGAGTTCCAACTTCTAATTCATGGATTAAGTAAGTTTGTTCAGTCCAAATAGGAGTGTTGGTTGCTAATAATAGTTTCCACCCACCAATTTGATTAATTTTTTGAATTTCATTA
>CAJXHA010000176.1 GCA_913053615.1 uncultured Bacteriovoracaceae bacterium
GGAACTAACTTTATTGATTGTTTAGAATTATTTGAAAAAGATCCAGATACAGATGCAGTTATTATGATCGGTGAGATCGGTGGTAGTGCAGAGACTGATGCTGGTCGTTGGATTAAAGAAAATATGTCTAAGCCAGTTGTATCTTTTATCGCTGGTGCAAGTGCTCCTAAAGGTAAGAGAATGGGTCACGCAGGTGCTATTATCTCTGGTGGAGACGATACTGCAGAAGCTAAGTTCAAGGTTCTGGAAGAGTGCGGTGTGACAATTGCAAGATCTCCAGCTGAGCTTGGAGAAAAGGTTGCCGAAGTCCTTAAATAAAGGTAATTAAAGCTAAATTAAAATTTTTAGGAGAATAAAATGGCTAACGAAAAAACATTTTCAATCATTAAACCAAACGCGACTCAAGATAATAATATCGGTAATATCATCGCAATTTTTGAAAAAAATGGTTTAAGAATCAGTGCTGCTAGATTTACTCAGTTAACTAAAGAAAAAGCTGAAGGATTCTATATTGAGCACAAAGATAGACCTTTCTTTGGTGAGCTTGTTGATTTCATGACAAGTGGTCCAGTGATGCTTATGTGTCTTGAAGGTGAAAATGCAGTTGCAAAGAACAGAGAAATCATGGGTGCAACTAATCCTGCAGAAGCTGCTGAAGGAACAATCAGAAAGCTTTATGCAAAATCAATCGGAGAAAATGCAGTTCACGGTTCAGATTCTTTAGAGAGTGCTGAAAGAGAATTAGCTTATTTCTTTGATAAGAATGAATTAGTAGATAGATTCTAATTTATATTTAAATTACAGCATAAATAAGGTCCTCATTGAGGGCCTTTTTTTATGCCCTTGTGTCCATTTTTGATTCCCTCTAAATAAGTAATAATGTGAAAAACTGATATATTTTCAGCTACTTAGCTAATCTAAGAAAAAACGGCGAGTTATAACCTAAAACACGGTTTCAAATAAAGAGGTGTATGTATAATTTACAATCGGATTGTGATGAAATGCTCGCTGCGTTATAGTGATAGAGTATATTTGAATAAGGATGAAACAATGTTTGAATTAGGAAGTTATGTAGTTTGTCCTGGTCACGGTGTTGGTCAAATAACCAATATTGAGACCAAGAATCTAGGAAGCGAAGATAAGACGTTCTACATCATTAAAATTATCTCTAATGGTATGACTGTGATGGTGCCACAAGACAAGAAAGATGGCGTTAGGGCCTTAGTCGATACAAATGAGATTAGCTCTGTCTTTACTCTTTTAAATGATCACGATGTGAAAGTAGATAACTCAACTTGGAATAGACGTCATAGAGACTATCTGGCCAAGGTGAAGACTGGTTCACTGATAGAGATTGCAGATGTACTGCGCTCATTATTCTTACTTAAAGAATCAAAGAAATTATCTTTTGGTGAGAGAAAAATGATGGATCAATGTAAAGAACTTATCACAAAAGAAATTTCTATCACCACTGGTGATCCTGAGAGTGATATTTCATCTCGCATCGACTCTTGTTTCGAATAAATCTTAATTAAATTTTTAATACTTAAGCCCTCTATTAGAGGGCTTTTTTATTGTCTTTGGTTTTCAAATAAGGGCATTAGGTATATCTTAGTGGCTTAGGCTTAGTCTTAAGGAGTACAACGATGTCTATACGCGTAAGATTCGCACCGTCACCAACGGGATACCTACATATTGGTGGAGCAAGAACTGCTTTTTATTGTCATGTTTTGGCCAAAGCAACTGGTGGAAAATATATTTTAAGAATTGAAGATACCGATTTAGAACGATCTACCAAAGAGTATGAACAGGCCATGATTGATGATTTAAAATGGCTAGGAATTACTCATGATGAAGGACCAGATGTAGGTGGAGAGTATGCACCATATCGTCAGTCTGAGCGCTTAGATCTTTATCAGTCGTTTGTTGACCAATTACTTGAGAAGGGACAGGCGTTTTATGACTTTTGTTCTGAAGCTGAATTAGAGCAAATGAGTAAAGACCATATTGAAAAAGGTACACCTGCTTACACTGGAAAGTGGAGAGAACAAGAGCACTGGGATGAAGCTAAGAAACGAGTAGCAGCAGGAGAGAAAACTTCTGTGCGCTTTAAAGTTGATCCTACTAAGAGTTATTCTATTGAAGATGGAGTGAGAGGACATGTTGAATTTCCTGCTGGTATGGTAGGGGACTTTGTTATTATGCGAAGTAATGGTCTTCCTACTTATAACTTTTGTAATGTCATTGATGACAATGCTCATAAGATTAATCATGTACTACGAGCAGAAGAGCATTTAAATAATACCGTAAGACAATTAATGGTATATGAGGCGCTTGGCTTTGAAGTTCCTAAGTTCTCACATCTTTCCATTATGATTGGAAGTGATCGTCAAAAACTATCAAAGCGTCATGGAGCAACTTCTGTAAATCTTTACCGTGAAATGGGATTTTTACCAGAGGCCTTAAATAATTACTTATGTCTTCTAGGTTGGTCTCACCCTGAAGAAAAAAGTATTTTCACTAAAGAAGATCTTTACCAAGTTTTTGATGATACTCGTTTTAATAAATCACCGGCTATGTACGATATTGAAAAGTTAAAATGGACTAACTCACAACACCTACGTGAATTAAGTGAAGATGAATTATTGGCCCACGCTAAAGAGGTCTTACCAAGTGATGGTCTTTTTCACTCACATAATGAAGAATGGCAAAGAGCATGTCTTTCACTTTTATTAGATAAAATTCAAGTGATAACTGAAGTTGAGGAATTATTAGTTCATTATTTTAATAATACAGAAATTCAAGATAACGATGCTTCTAAGGAAATTATGTCTTGGGAGACGACTCCACAAATTGCAACTTACCTTAAGGAACAAATTAGTAATGTTTCAGATGAGAATGTAAGTGCTGAGCAATTTAATGAGTGGATGGATTATTGTAAGAAGGAATTAAAGATCAAGGGGAAGCCATTATTTATGGGCTTTCGTTTTTGTTTAACAGGTCAAGATCATGGGCCAGATTTAAAACAATTAATTCCACTACTACCAAAAAAATCATTATTAGAAAGAGTAAGTAAGGTAAGTCAATGAGTGATGTAGTCAAAGGTGTTCCAACAGACGAAAAAGAACATAGAAATTTTATTGAAAATATTATTGCAGATGATTTAAAGTCATCTAAGCATGATGGATGGGTTATTACCCGTTTCCCTCCTGAGCCAAATGGCTATCTTCATATTGGTCACGCTAAATCCATTTGTTTAAACTTTGGACTTGCCAATGATAATAAGAAAGCTAAATGTCACTTGCGCTTTGATGATACCAACCCATTAAAAGAATCCACTGAGTATGTAGACTCAATTAAAAAAGATGTTGAATGGCTTGGCTATAAGTGGGATGAGTTGCACTTTACTTCAGATTATTTTGAAAAATTACATGGCTTTGCTATTGAACTTATTGAAAAAGGTCTGGCCTTTGTTGACTCACAAAGTGCTGATGAGATTGCTGCTCAAAGAGGAAGTTTTGAAAAGCCAGGCACAAATTCTCCATTTCGAGAGAGAAGTGTTGCTGAAAACTTAGAATTATTTAATAAAATGAAAGCTGGTGAATTCGCAGAAGGTGAGCATGTTCTGCGTGCCAAAATCGATATGGCCTCAAGTTATATGTGTATGCGTGATCCGGTTTTATATCGTATTCGTAAAGTGCATCACCACCGTACAGGTGATGATTGGTGTATTTATCCAATGTATGACTTTGCTCACGGTCTCAGTGATTCAATAGAAGGAATTACTCATTCACTTTGTACATTAGAATTTCAAGATAACCGTGCCCTTTATGATTGGTTTGTTGAAAATGTAAGTTCTCCTAGTACTCCAAGACAAATTGAGTTTGCTCGTTTGAATTTAGATTATACGGTTATGAGTAAGAGAAAATTACTTCAATTAGTTGAAGAGAAGCATGTGGATGGGTGGGACGATCCACGCATGCCTACTATCTCAGGTGTTCGTCGCAGGGGATATCCAGCTGCAGGTATTCGTAACTTTATGAATATGGTTGGAGTAGGTAAGCAAAATACAGTTATTGAACTTAGTATTCTTGAAGAATGTGTAAGAGACCATTTAAATAAAACCACTAAGAGATGTATGGGAGTCATTGAACCATTAAAGGTAACGATCACTAATTGGGATCGTGAGGATTTAGCAATCGATGCTCCTTTTCACCCGCAAGATGAATCATATGGGACTCGTAAGATTACCCTTGGAAAAGAAATCTATATTGAAAGAAGTGACTTCTTAGAAGATCCTCCAAGTCCTAAGAAATGGTTCCGTCTTGGTCCTGAGCGCTCAGTGAGATTAAGATACGGTTGTGTGATCACTTGTGAAGAGTTTGTTAAAAATGAAGCAGGTGAAGTTATTGAGCTTAAGTGTAAATATTATGAAGACTCATTTAACGGACAACAACCAGCGGCTTTAGAGAAGAAGGTGAAAGGAATTATTCACTGGGTAAATGCTAAAGAAGCTAAGGATGTAGAAGTTAGATTATACGATAGACTTTTTAAGCACGAGAATCCAGGCGGACTTAAAGACTATTTAAGTGAAATTAACCCTGACTCTTTAAATATTGTGAATGCTAAGGTTGAGCCGTTTCTAGCTGAGGCCAGTGGTGGAGATCAATTTCAATTTGAAAGAATGGGGTATTTTACCGTTGATGAGAAGTTCTTTGGTGAGGGGAAACTTGTTTATAATAAAACTGTGGCCCTAAAAGATTCATGGAAAAAATCCAAGTAAAAATAAATCAATTATTAGAGTCAAGATACCTAGTCACACTTGGGATCTTGGCCCTTTTAACTTTTTTCTTTATTCTATTTATCGATAAGAGTAATAATTTCTTATTCTATGAGAATCAATTAATAGAATTCTATATAAGAGCACCCTTTGATATTTCCTCTTTCTTAGAGAGTGTGTATCCTTTAAGAGATTTATTCTTACAGTTCTTTATTAAAGAATTTGAAGGCAAATTAAGTCTTTATCGTTTTCTTAATCTTATTATTCACGCTGGGAACTCTGTTCTTATTTACTTTGCTCTAAAGCGCTTTGGAATTCGCTTTTATACTCTTTTAAGTCTTCTCTTCTTAGTCAGTCCAATGCATGTCTTTGCTCTTAGTACCGTTGAGGGAATGGATATTTTGCTGGCAACAAGCTTGGGACTTTTAAGTTTTCATTTTTATACAAAACAAGTTGATAAAGACCAATTATTTAATCTTTATAATATTTTGGCCTTCATTATGTATGCAGCAAGTGTGCTAACTCATTATGCATATTTTTGTCTTCCCTTTTTATATTTAATGTATGGAAACTTTAAAGGTGCTCTTTCCAAAAAAGAACAAGTCATAAAGCTCTTACCATTTTGGGTGCTTTTATTTGCACGCCTTATTACTTATCTGCGATACACTGGCTTTTACCAAGTAGAATCAATTCAAGCTCAGACTCAAAACTTTATGCTCATTCTTGGAGCGAGAATTAATCATGCTATTGAATTAATGTATTCATTCATAAAGCCTCAAGTGCTTTATTCATTTGAATCACTTAATATTTATTCTTTTTTAGTAGCATGTACTTTCTTATTTATTATATTCATGGGATTAATTGTTAAATCTCGCAAGATTAATATTCTTTCTAAAGTTATCCTTGTTCTGCTTATTCCACTTACTTGCATTAAGCATTTAGAATATGCAGGAGTCTCTCCTTATGTGGATAAGCAATTTTATCTTTTAAGCTTTCTTATATTAATCTATTTCTTTGAATGGATGGGCTTGGTATACGCTAAGATAAGAAATTACCTTGGACTAATTATAAGCCTTTATATTGTAATAGGTTTTTTTGTCACACTCGATTTTCGCAATGATTTTAATGAGCCCTCTCCAATGTATCGAGAGATACTTCATCAAAATCCTTATAATGCTTTTGCTCTTTATAAATTAATTGAATTTGAACTTAGTAATCAAAACTTTGATTCTGCTCAAAAGGCCTATAGCGCCAATGAAGCTTTTTTGATTTATTATCCACGAACTTGGAGAAATGAAATTGATTTATTAAGAGAAGAATGGGCAAAAAGAAAGGGCGAGTCGCCTCGCCCCTAAACCCCTCAATACCAGAAGAAGCATTCGCTTCACCAGTAATACTATTTTAAAGCATGACATATATTTCATCTAATGTGATTGGGATATTAGGGACTTACTAACTCTAAGCTAAGTATCTAATAATTTAAAAGCTCTAATAATTTCAATTAACTAAGAATTATAAATGACTATTTATTTCGCCACTCTTTTGAATTTCTGAGTAAATTTGCTCCCATAACTCAAGTCTCATGCGAAGTGCATTCTCAGCACTTAGAAGTGCCTTCTCACGCTTTTCATCCGTATCACAGATGACTTCAAAGCAATACTTGGCCATTGGACCGTGATCATCTCCATCAATATCGATATGTCTTTTAAAGTAATAATGAGCAAGACTTTCACTACCAAAGTTCTTTTCAATTGAATTAAGAATAGGAGTGAAAATTTCAGGGATTAATTTTTCACGACCAAATAAGAAAGATCCAATCACTTCTTCAAGATCTCCAGTTAGGGCCGTATTAATATTATTCACCACAAAACCTTTCACTTGGTAAGGAACATAATCAAAATTAAAAACTCCATGCTCATTAAAAGTTTGGACAAAGTTTTCAATATTACTCGTATCAAGTTTTAAGTCTCTCATGGCATTGAGATACATTTCAAAATGAGAAAGATTCTCACCATTAGGTAATTCATCCGATTCTTCTGCCACCACAATCTCATTAATAAACCTAACAACTTTTGCTGGGTAGGGAGAAGGAGTCCAAATATTTTGAGCGGGAGCGATTTTATTTTGTAGTGATTTTAATAAAGACATAAAATCAAAAACAGCAAAGACATGATAGTTCATAAAAATCTTAAAATTTTCAACTTCATGCAAAGTGGAATAGATTGGATGTTGTACTAATTGTCTTTGATA
>CAJXHA010000177.1 GCA_913053615.1 uncultured Bacteriovoracaceae bacterium
TATCAACTATGATTTAGATAATTATTTTTATAATAATGAGGGATCTGTTCAAAGCTATATGTTTCATGACTTTGATAACTATATGGTTGATGACGTCTTAATGAAGGTAGATAAAATGAGTATGAAGCATTCTATAGAGGTGAGGACACCTTTTTTAGATCAAAGAATTGTAACATATGCAAAATTACTTGATAGTAATTTAAAGTTTAATGACTTGCTTGGTGGTAAGGCCTTGTTGAAGCAAGAGCTAATTGAACTACTTGGTGATAAGTTTGTTAATCGAAAGAAGATGGGCTTTGGAATACCTTTAAATGAGTGGATGAGGACAATTTTTAAAAATGATATAGAAAATATTCTTTATAGTGAAGTGTTTTCAGACTATTGTGATGTTAGTGAATTAAGGAATTTATATAAAGACTTTGTTGCCGGAGAAGACTATTCTGCATTTTTTTATAATGTTCTAGTGCTTGGAAAATGGATTGGGCAAAATGATTAAAAGCAACATTGTAAAAGTATTCGATAAATTCACAAGTATAATTGCGAAATTTGTAAGTAGGTCTAAAATTGAAAATAAAGTGCTACATGTATCTTATAATGTCCACATTGCTATTAACACAAAAACTATTTTGAACAATAACGGTGTTAATGCTCATTATATGAGTATTGGTAAGTTTAATGGACATGAATCTGATTTTCATATCTCATTGTCTAAAAACCCATTGATTCGAGTCTATCAAGAACTTAAAGCATTTAGAATAATAAGCAAGTATAAAGTGGTGCATACTCACTTTGGCTTAATGCCTTCTCGAACAGGATGGGAATATAAACTCTTAAAAAAAAGAGGTATAAAGGTTGTTTATCATGCAAGGGGGTGCAATTCTCGTGATTGGCAAAAGAACTTTAAGTTGCAACCTGACCCTCTGAAAAATATTTGCTTCGATTGTGATTATAATAAAGTTCCTTGTTCTAATTATATTGGAAATATTAGAAGAACCAATGCGTTAAAGGTGTCTGATCGAGTTATAGCGACAACTCCAGATTTAATTGATTTTTTACCTTCAGGAGCTGAACATATGCCATTCTTTTCCCCTGATGTAGAAAGTGAGGAGTGGAGACCATTTGATTTTAGTAATGGTGTAAATATCATTCATGTTACTAATCACCCTGGAATTGAGGGGACAAGTGAAATAGTTAAAGCTATTGATGAGCTAAAGAAGGAAGGCCTTAAAATTAATTTTGAGTTTTTACAAAATGTCCCTCATCATGAATATATTTCAAAATTAAAAAATGCACATCTAAATATAGGAAAAATGAAAATGGGATATTATGCAAATGCTCAAATCGAGAGTATGGCTCATGGAGTCCCAGCAATTACATATATTAGAGATGAATATTTAAATTCAAAACTAGTGGATTCTGCATTAATTATATGTAACTTACATACATTGAAGCAAACAATTAGAGATTATGTTAATAATAAAGATATGATTCTCGATAAAAGGTCAAAATGTAAGGATACTATAAGTTTACTTCATAACAATAAAGCTTTATCGAAACAATATTCTCGTATTTATAATTCTTTTTGATAAAACTCATTAACTAATTTCGCAACCTCTTTTTCAGAATGATATTTTTTTATAAAAGTATAAGATTTCTGCGATAGTTTTAAGTATTCTTCATCGTTCAAGCTTAGAAACTCTTTTATTTTATTCTTTAAGTTATTAGGGTTTGCATTGATTATTGGTAGTTCACTTTTAAAATCTTCAGAAAGATATTTTAAGTCTTTATCTCTAATGTATGCCATGCTAGGTATTCCCAGTGACATAACTTCTACTGAAACTCCGCCATACCAACCAGTAAGACATTGATCGATTAGTAAATCGATATTATTAAAAAAACTTTTTATTTGTGAGTGGGGAATATTTTGAATCTTTTTATATTCAAATTTATAACCCTCTTGCTTTAACTCATTAAGTGCAGCTTCTATATACATTGTTCCTTTAATGTTTGAGTCTGTTGGAGCGTGAGCAATAACCCTTACTGAGTTAGGTGTTCTGGAGGTGAAATTTTTAGTCCATTCATTAAAATTGATAGAAGTATATGGAATGAATGACTTATTCTGACCTAAGTTATGCAGTACGTCTGGGTTTACTGAGAAAAGGTAATTCGCCCATCGTGACATCCTGTATATTTTTTTTAACTTTAATTTATCGGCTTTGTCAGAGTATGTACCGTAGTTTATTACTTTACAATGAGTATATTTGAAACTTTTTCTGCAATAGCCACCGATACGACCATCAGAGCCCTGAAACATAACAAAGACTTTTTTTCCAATTAGTCTAAGAAATAAAATATCAAGTCCAATTAAAAATGAGAGTATGAAATTATAAACTGTTTTTATATTCTTCTTGGTTGCCGAATCATCAGGCATTTCAAATTTATAGTCACCAACTAAACTTCTTCCGTTATTTAAGTGTATTATATCAGCACTTATAATGTCCCAAATGAGAAAAAAAAAGTTTTTGAAAGAAATCTGTTTGTCGCTTGAGCTTGATGAAGAGAAATTATTCATCTTTGTAAAATAACACTTACTATTCAACCCAATCATTCTCTCACCTGATGAGAGGTGACTTGGGTTAGAAGCAACCATGTCTTTAAGGTGGATGACTTTATAATGTTTCACTAATCTTACTCAATGACTCTTTTAATGGTTGATATTCATAGTTTTTGGTCTTTGCAATATCTCCAATTAAAGGTAGTGCATTAGCATCGTTTAGTTTGAATACAGGACTTTGTTTTAGAATTGAGCTGAAATATGTAGCAATGTCTTTAATATTTATTTCTTCTTTTCCTGCAAGGTTTAATACTTCAAATCCGTCATTAAATATTTGTGGAATGATTATTTTTGCTGCATCAGGAGCGAAAATTGGATTGATCTTTACTCCTCCATTTGTATCAATCATGATATCTTTTCCATTCTGAACATTTAAAAATAATCTTGGTATCAGCATATCTTCTGATTGATATGGTCCAAAGATAAAAAATGGTCTAATGATTTTAAGTGACTTAATACTATTTTTAAAACTAGATATTAATTGTTCTGCACTAAGCTTAGAATTTGCATAGAAATTATTTGAAAATAAACTAAGTTCACTGTCTTCTTTTTTAGGTAAACCGTCTGTGTTTTTGTAAACAGCACCGGTTGAAAAGTAAGTAAAGTTTTTAATGTTGTTCTTTTGTACCCATTTTGCAATTTGATATGGTAGTAATGTGTTTATAGTGAAAATGTCATCTGACATCTCTGGGAAGTTTCTAAAGTTTCTTGATTGAGCTAGATAAATGATGGAGTCTATGTCCGTAGGCAAGTTTTCAACCTTAAGTTTTAAAAGGTCGACTTCAATTTGCTGATGTCTTTTAAAAGATTCGATTTTATTAAGTTCTCTCCCTAGTAATATTGGTGTGAATTCATTTTTAACGATTTCATCAACTATGTGTGGGCCAAGGCAACCTGTTGCTCCAATTATTAATATTTTCATTCTAATCCTTCTACGTTAAATAGATCTTCCCAAATTGCAAGGTTGTAAAATCTCCATATCGTTCTATGATCTAATTGAAATACTTTTCCTTTATCTATCACCAAGGTGTCTAATAACCTGGAATTATATATCACTTCTTTTATATCATCCATATTTGAGTTCATCCATTGATTCTCAGGAGATTCAAACCCAGCTTTCTCTTTACGCCATATTACTTCATCTGGAAGTAAGCCTTCAAAATTTTTTCTCAAAAAGTACTTGGAAAATCCATTATGTACTTTTTGATTATTACTCAGGCTTAATGCTCTTTGCGTTATTGGTGGATAAACAAATGGAACTCTTGCTTCAATAGAGAACCTCATGGAGTTCTTGTCTTCGTATCGTAGGAGGTGGGGAAGCTGCTCTAATGTTAACTCTTTGATTTGTAGTTCTTTAGTACTTTTTTTGACATTAATGTAATCATTCTTTAAAGCCCTATTTATTTTTTCTTTTAAAAAAATACCTTTATTTTTGTTTTTTATAAAAATTTTTCTTATAGATAAGAAGTTGAAATAGAAAAAATATTTTATAATTTGAGTATAGTTAAGTTTAGAATTTCTTTTAATACTGATAATATCCTTTATGAGCTTTACATAAGAGAAGTTTAAAAGGTGCTCAAGTAGAACTGTTGAGTAGTATCTTTCATAGCCTAAGAATATTTCATCTCCTCCTTGGCCATCTAATAGCACTTTGATTTTAGACTCGTTAGCGACCTTCATAACTAAGTACTGCATTATTATTGATAGAGACCCTACAGGTTCTTCTTGGAAATATAAACATTCTTTAAGGTTTTCATTTATATCATTAATGGTAGGAGTAAAGATATTATGAGTTAAGTTTTTACTGCTAGCGAGCTTCTTCGCAAAAAATGATTCATCATTTTCTTGAGATATTGCAGTTATTCCAAAGAAGCTTCCATTTACAGAATCACTTGCAATTGATGATATAATTGAGGAGTCAAGTCCTCCTGATAAGCAAGTTCCAACTTCCACATCAGCAGTAAGATGTTCCTTTATAGACATTCTTATTTGATCATTTAGGTTATCACTGTTTTTAGTTTCGTTTATGTTAAAGTATCGATAAGTGTCTAACTTGTTATTTTTTATTATAAGATTATGACCAGCTTTTAACTTTTTTATATTTTTAAAAAAAGTATTTGTTGGATGTTCATCTAAATTCAAAATTAAATAATTTAATATGTTTTCTTCATTTCCAATTATTTTTTTTTGTGATTTTAGGAGTGGTTTTATTTCTGATGAAAAATAAAAAAAATCTTTATTATCTATATAGTAGAATGGTTTTATACCGAACGGGTCTCTAGATGCGAATAACTCTCTTGATTCTGAGTCATAAATTGCAAAAGACCACATCCCTAAAAGTTTTTTTACACAGTCTTTTCCCCATTTTTTATATGCTTCAATTAAAACTTCTGTATCAGATTCTGTCTTAAATTTACTACCCTCAACTCGAAGTTCATCCCTAATTTCTTTGTAATTATAGATTTCTCCATTGTAAATCAAGGTATAATTATCAGATTTAAAGGGTTGATCTGAATGTGGCTTAAGGTCAATTATAGAAAGCCTTCTGTGACCTAACAAGACATTTGGAAATTCACAGATACCATATGCATCAGGGCCCCTGTGTTGAAGAAGATTAAGGTATTCTTCAAAGTCACTTCTACTGATAATTTTATTTTTGGCTATATAACCTAATATTCCACACATATTTATTTGTTTAACCTAGTATTTTAAAGTCATATTTAATATTATTTTAATATGAAAATTCTTACTATTGTAGGTGCAAGACCTCAGTTTATAAAAGCAGCAGCTGTTAGTCGAGCAATCAATGAATATGATGATATTCATGAAGTTATTGTTCATACTGGTCAACATTTTGATGAGAGTATGAGTGATGTCTTTTTTCGCGAGATGTCTATTCCAGATGTTAAGTATAACCTAAAAATAAATGGCTTAACTCATGGAGCCATGACTGGGCAAATGCTTGAAAAGATTGAGGAGGTAATCTTAAATGAAAAACCTGATTGGGTTCTTGTTTATGGAGATACTAACAGTACTCTCGCTGGCGCACTTGCCGCTTCAAAATTACATGTAAAAGTTGCTCATGTTGAGGCCGGTTTACGCAGTTTTAATATGAGAATGCCAGAAGAGCAAAATAGAGTTTTAACTGATAGAATTTCTTCTGTTTTGTTCTGTCCGACTGAAAATGCAGTTGAAAACTTAAAATCAGAGGGCTTTGAATCATTATCAGTTAAAATAAAAAATGTGGGGGATGTCATGTTTGATGCAACACGTTTTTATGAGAAATCGATTGGAGATAAGGCAAGAGTTGAAATTGATGGAAAATACTTGTTAGTGACCTGTCACAGAGCAGAGAATACAGATAATCTCGACCGGTTTAAAGAAATTATTCTTGCTCTTAATGAATTGTCAAAGAAATATAAAATAGTTTTTCCACTTCATCCTAGAACAAAAAAAGTTATTGAGAATAATAAAATAAAGTTAGATTTTAAGCCAATTGAGCCTGTGGGCTATTTTGATATGTTAAAACTCATAAAAAACTCCGAATTTGTTATGACAGATTCTGGTGGACTTCAAAAGGAAGCTTATTTCCACCAAAAGTATTGCTTAACTATGCGAGATGAAACTGAATGGGTTGAATTAATAGAAAATAAAGTAAATGTACTAACAGGGGCATGCTCCAAAAAGATATTGCAAGAGGCAAGGAGAATAAGTAATTTAAAGTTTAACTCAAGTACAGATCTCTATGGGGATGGTAATAGTGCAGACCTAATCATAAAGTCCTTAATAAACCTTCAGAACTATGAATAAAATAGAGTTATCAGTCGTCATACCATGCTTAAATGAAGAAAACTATATATCAGATTGCATAGATAGTATTTTAATGGGGAAGTTTGATTTAGCTAAGTTAGAAATAATTGTATGTGATGGTGGAAGTACGGATAAAACCTTGCTGTTATTAGAGGGCTTTAAAAGCAGGTGTAATTTAAAGATAATACATAATGAATTTCAAAAGACACCTTTTGCTATGAACCTAGGAATAAAAAATTCAATAGGTGATTATATTGCAATTGTAGGAGCCCATTCCAAATTACCATCAAACTATTTCAGTGATTTAATAAAATCTTTACATAACTTAAAAGCAGATAATGTTGGGGGAGTTTTAGAAACATGTGTAAAAAGCGATAATAAACTTTCTAATTCTATTGCGGCTGTTCTTTCAGACAAGTTAGGTGTCGGCAACTCTACATTTAGAACTGGAGCAATAGAGCCTACACAAGTAGATACAGTTCCTTTTGGATTATATAAAAAAGAAATATTTAATGAGTTTGGCTATTTAGATACTCGTTTAGTAAGAGGGCAGGATCTTGAGTTTAATAAAAGATTGATTACAGCTGGAAAAA
>CAJXHA010000178.1 GCA_913053615.1 uncultured Bacteriovoracaceae bacterium
AGAAAAGTGCATGCATGATATGGAGCACTTAAAGTTCTGGGACAGGGGAAATCGCTTTGAATCTTATGTGCGCTCTTTTGGAATTGAAAATTTAGAGACTGATGTCAGAACTTTATCTGGTGGAGAGCAGCGTAAAATTTTAATTGCATTAGGCCTATTAAGTGATGCAAATTTAATTCTTTGGGATGAACCTACTAATCACTTAGATATTGAGTCGATTCAGAAATTAGAAGAAGAATTAGTTGCTCTTAATAAATCTTTTATTATTATTTCTCACGACAGGCACTTACTCTCTAAAGTCTGTGATCGAATTGTCCACATATCAGAGGGGAAAATTCTCTCTTATAAAGGTTCTTATGCTGATTATCTTGAGACTATACAGGCACAAGAAGAACTAAGGCTTAAATCACTTACTAAACTAAAAAATACCCTAAGACGAGAACAAGATTGGATGAATCAGGGGATTAAGGCCCGTGGTACACGTTCAAAGAAACGTGTGGAAGGTTATGAGAATTTAAAGCATAAAGTAAGTGATCTAAAGAGTAAGGCAAAATCAAGTATTGAACTTAATATCAATGATAGCCAAAGAAAGTCTAAAAAATTAATTGAAGTTGAAAATGCAAGACTGCAAATAGGTGAACGTGTTCTCATTGCTGATTTCAATTTGCGTCTTGGAATGGGTGATAAAATAGGAATCATTGGTGATAACGGGGTTGGAAAATCCACCCTTATGAAGGCATTGATCGATCAGAGTTTTCTTGAAAGTGAGCGTTTCTATCAAGCAGATCAAATTAGCATTAATTACTTTGATCAAAAAATTGAAAAATTTGACCTCACAAAAACTCCATTTCAATACTTAGGAGAAGGTGAGGACTTTATCCATTTTAAAGATGGAAGAAAGATACATGTGAATGCTTATTTTCAAAAGTTTCTCTTTGATAAAGGTGAAATCAATCGTCCATTATCTAGTTTTAGTGGAGGAGAGTTAAAGCGATTACAGTTAGCTTTTAATTTAAAAGAGGAAGCTGATGTTTGGATTTTTGATGAACCAACCAATGATTTAGATATTGAGTCCATTGAGATTTTAGAGGAAACTCTAAGTCAATTTAAAGGCACAGTTATTGTTATTTCCCACGATAGAACCTTTTTGGAGAATGTTACGAATAAGATCTTTTATATTCATGATCAAAAACTTGAGAAATTTGAAGCGGGTTACTCTCAAGTACAAGACTATATCGACCTTATTAATATTGAAAAAAGCTATCAATATGAAGAGAGTTTAAAAGAGGAAAACCAAGCTCTAGCAGTTTCTGAGCCTGAAGTTCCAAAAGAAAAGAAAAAACTAAGTAATAAGGAAAAAGAATTAATTAAAAAATTACCTCAAAAAATAGCTCAATTAGAAAAAAGAATTGAAGCTATTGAAAATGAACTTCGTGAGATTGATTATTCTCAATTAGATTCTGCGGCATCAATGAACTTAAATAATTTAAATACTGAGAAAGAAAGTTTAGAAATGGAATTATTAGAGTGTTATGAGCTTCAAGAAAATCTATCATAAAAATCGAATGGTTTTAAACTTTCATCTTTTTTTAGGCCTTATCTATTGGGTGGGAGCTTTTTATGCTCTTTATGCTTATCATAGCGTTCTTAATATTCTTATGATTATCCCATTTCTGATTTTAATGTATATTTCACTTTTATGGATATTGGGTTCAATAAATATCTTCATAGAACTCTACCTCTTTATTAAAGGAGAGGTGTGTGAGGGAAGTATTGTGGACTATCAGAAAAAAGGAAAAAAACTTACTCCTATGATACGCTTTAGAAAGTCAGATACTTATGAGACTTATCCCTTTTATCGTGAGTACTTTGATCCAGTTGGAACAAAGGTGGTTACAGTCTATTTTTCTAAGCACTATTGGACATGTGTTGAACTGGCCTATTTAGAGCTTTAAGCAAAGTCTCTTTAAGGTATAATCATTTTAAGATGCAATTATCTAATACTAAGAAAATTCTCATTTTTGGCGCTGGTCATGGTCTAGGCTTGGGTCTTACTAAGGCCGCTTTAAAAAATACTCAAGCTCGTATTATTGCTCTCTATCATCGTGAAGAGAATGCTTATGATTTATTGGCCATTAATAATGAGAATTTAGAAACTCAAAAAATTGATGTCTTTAATGAAAATGCTTTATCTGGCCTAAGTAAAAAGCATCAAGATATTGATGTCATGATAAATACTATCGGTTTTTTACATAATGATAAAATTCAACCAGAAAAGTCCTTACGTGATATTAATGTAGATAATATGCTCTTTGCTTTTAAGGTGAATACCTTAGTGACACCTTTACTTTTAAAGCACTTTAAAGACTCATTTACAGATAATAGTGCTTATATGGTTTTAGGTGCAATGGTAGGGAGTATAAGTGATAATCAGATGGGGGGATGGTATGGCTATCGCTCCAGTAAGAGTGCACTTAATATGATTATAAAAAATATTGATATTGAGTTTCAAAGATCAAAAAGAAAGACTCGTATTCTATGCTTTCATCCAGGGACTACAGAAACTAATTTATCTAAGCCTTTTCTAGCAGGAATTAAGCATAAAGTCTGGCAAGTGGATGAAGCTGGTGAGAATCTTCTCTCACTTATTGAAAAAGTCTATGATAAGAAAGATCTCTTTTATTTTTGGGATGGCAGCGTATTACCTTGGTAGATTAAAAATGCCAAGGAAAGCGTGAGAAGTCTTGATCTCTTTTTTCTAAGAAAGCATCACGACCTTCTTGTGCCTCATCTGTACCATAAGCTAAGCGAGTTGCTTCACCTGCAAATAATTGCTGTCCTACCATGCCATCATCAGTTAGATTAAATCCAAACTTAAGCATACGCATTGCAGTTGGTGATTTTGAGTTCATGACCTTCGCCCATTCTAAGGCCTTCTTTTCAAGATCTTTGTGATCAACCACTAAGTTAACCATTCCCATCTCAAAGGCTTCTTGTGCAGAGTAATTTAGGCCTAGAAAGAAAATTTCACGAGCTCTTTTTTGCCCAACCATCTTTGCAAGATAAGCAGAACCATAGCCACTATCGAAGCTTGCTACATCTGGATCAGTTTGTTTAAAGACCGCATGCTCACGACTTGCAATGGTCATATCACAAACAACATGCAAAGAGTGACCACCACCTACGGCCCAACCAGGAACTACTGCCACAACAATTTTTGGCATAAAGCGAATGAGTCTTTGAACTTCTAAAATATGTAAACGACCTTGGCGAGCAAGATCTTTTTCTAATGGATTTCCAGTTTCATACTTATAACCATCCTTGCCACGGATTCTTTGATCTCCACCGGCGCAGAATGCCCAACCAGCATCTTTAGGACTTGGACCATTTCCAGTTAAGAGGACAACTCCCACATCACCAGTCTGACGAGCGTGATCCAATGCTCGGTATAATTCATCTACGGTATGAGGACGAAAGGCATTTCTAACTTCAGGACGATTAAAAGCAATTCTTACAGTCCCTTGATCTTTTGCACGGTGATAGGTGATATCTGTAAATTCAAACCCAGGAACTTCATTCCAATCCTCAGGATTAAATATTTCAGAAATCATATCTTCTTCCTTCTATGTGCTTCGTAAATATAAACAACACCAAAAAATAATGGAGTATACTTGTATTCATCAAAGCCTGGAGCATTATCTTTTATCGCTTGTAGGAAAGTGTCATCACTTGGAAAGCGAGCACTACTCTCAATTAAGTAAGAGTAGGCTTCTTCTTTATTAAAAATCTTTCCAATAAAAGGAATGATTTTAAACATGATGAAAAAGTATATTGAACGAATAATTTTATTCTTAGGCTGACCAAACTCCATAATATAAATACTTTGTTTCGTCACACGATTAAGCTCTTGAATTGCCAGATTATAATCTTCAACATTTCTAATTCCGAAAGATACATTTGAAGCATCATAGCTTCTATCTGGCAGACTTAGGTTCATAAGATCATTTACCTCAAAGTCCACCGCTGAACTTCTAAGCTTTGCATGCTTAATCATATTTGGAGAAAAATCGATTCCTTTGATTTTAATTAGTGGATTACTCTCACGACACATAAGAGCAATATCACCAGTCCCAGTTGCTCCATCAAGAAAAGACTGTGGTGCAGTGGAAAGAATTTTTGCAACTAGCTTTTTCTTCCAAAGGCGGTGAATCCCAAGTGATAAAATATCATTTAATAGATCATACTTAGGTGAAATATCATTAAACATTGTGCGGATAAATTCTGCTTTAGGCATTGGTATATATTTCCTTACTTTGAGCATTCATATAATCAAGATTGGTATGAAATAACTCTTTATTAAATACTTTTAAAAGTTCTTTAACTGTATTGCTTAATTGTGCAAATTCCTCAAGGCTAAGAGCTTGATCTTTGTCTGATAAAGCAGCCTGTGGAGTCGGGTGAGTTTCAATAAGTAAACCATCAGCACCAGCACATAAAGCAGCATAGCTGGCTTCTTTTACATATTGAGCATGTCCCATTGAGTGACTTGGATCTACAACTACTTTGTACTGAGTATTTTGCTTTAGGTAGATAACACTACCAAGGTCTAACATATTACGAAGTTTATTATCAAAAGAACGAACACCACGCTCACAAAGAATAATTTCATTATTCTTTAAGTTAGAAAAATAACTAGCAGCACCTAACCACTCATCAATCGTTGCACTAAGACCACGTTTTAAAAGTACAGGTTTTTTATAATTATTGATTTCTTTTAGGAGTTCGTAATTATACATATTACGAGTACCGATTTGATACATATCTGTAACAGAATCTAGTAATTCAAGTTGTCTTGGATCTGAGATCTCTGTGATGAAATCAAAATCAAATTCCTTTTTAAGTTCTTTGATGATTTCAATTCCTTGTTCTCTTAAGCCTTGAAAAGTATCGGGGCGGGTTCTCATTTTAAAGATACCACCACGCACGAGAGATCCAATGCTGGCATGTTCTAAAACAGTACGCATTTGTAGTTCAGATTCAACCGAACAAGGTCCCGCCATAAGGGCAAAAGTATTATCAGATTCTAAAAATTTTCTAAGATGTCGCATCGACACAACATATTATATTGTGACAAATTCTTCAAGACTTCTTGACTAGATTTATATAGAATTATTGACTTATTATGCATAAAAATGGCCTAGAGACATTAAATGAGCTTGATCTCGATCAAGTTAGAAGCCAAGGAAGCGTTTTTCAGCTGCCAGACACCGATATAATTTATTTAGGATGGGGTACTCCCACAGATGGTGCCTTGAGTCATATGGCTGAGTTTTCACTTCTAAGTTTCTTTGCCAATGAGGAGATTAAATACCTGCCAGGCCAGTTAGTTAAGACATCTAAAAATGAACTTCTCACTTATCTAGAGAGTGTCTTAGCTAAGACTGAAAAATTAAAAATCATACTTGGAATTAATGAAGAAGAAATTTATGCACAAGATTTTGAAGCATTAAAACTTGTATTTAGTAAGAGTGATTTAAAAAAATGTGTTTTAAAGTCTAGACAATTTTACCAAGTAGATTGTCCAGACCCATTACTTATTATTTATCATTTATTACAGGCTCCCAAAGGACTTTTGTATGGTCATTGGAGTCAAGAGTTTACGATGCTTGGAATGACTCCAGAAGTTCTTTTTGAAAAAGAGAAATCTCACTATAAAACCATGGCATTGGCAGGAACGAAAAAAAGTGAACAAAAAGAAGAGCTCTTATCGGATCCTAAAGAGAGAGAAGAGCACCAATTAGTTATAGATGATATTGTTTCTAAGCTCGGTGATACTCAATGCAAAGTTTCAGAGACAAAGCTTTTAGACTATAATCAATTTAGTCACCTCTATACAGAGATTAGTTTTACATCACCTAAAGAAAGTCATGATATTTTAAAATGCTTAACACCTACTGCTGCTCTCGGAGGATACCCATCAGATTTGGCCAAAGCTTTTTTACAAAGCACAAGCTATCATCAAAAGTATGGAGAAACATTTTTTGGTGGAGCTTTTCAATTCAAACTTGATCAGTGGAGTTGTGCCTTAGTTAATATTAGAAATATACAATGGAATCAAGAGCAGCTTTGGATTGAAAGTGGAACGGGTATTGTAAATGATTCAGTTTTAGCAAAAGAAATAAGTGAGATAAAACTTAAGCGTAAAAGCATAGAGGAGCTAATCTTTGAATAAGATGCATCTAAAGAGCTACTTTGATAAAGTTTATTTTTGTGCTGGTGCTCGCAATGAGTCTTTAGTGGATTACTTTGAATCACCCTTAGAGTTTATTTTAGATGAGCGCATGGCAAGTTTTATGGCCCTTGGTGAGTCTAAGATGCGAAAAAAAATTGCGATTTGTACCACCTCTGGTACAGCGGCACTTGAGTGTATTCCTGCTTTATGTGAAGCATTTTATAGTGGACTAGATTTAACTTTAATTACAGCAGATCGTCCCCGTGAGTTAATTGATAGTGCAGCTCCTCAAACAATAGATCAGCTTAATCCTATTAGTAGTTTTACCCATCAACAGCTATCATGTGAGTCTTTAGATGAAGTGAAAATTGTAAAAGGGGTTAATCATATAAATATTCATCTTGGCTCAAGCTTAGGTGATAAGGATGATAAATATATTGATAACTCATTATCAAAAACTCTTTTTCTTTTCTCCCATGGTTTAGATAATTTCTCAGAACTTTATGATCTTATTCATAAAAAAACAGACTACTTTTATTTTGAAGTCCTAAGCGGGCAATCTCATAAAAATATTATTAAAAATGAACGAGAATTATTACGTTTATATAAGAGGGGGAGTTTTGACTCTGTCATTAGAGTCGGACATACACCTCT
>CAJXHA010000179.1 GCA_913053615.1 uncultured Bacteriovoracaceae bacterium
ATGCTGGAGCATTTTAATAAGGTTATGGCCTTCATCTATTGAGATAAAAAACATCAGCTTTAAAAAAAGCGGGTATCCTGGCTCCCAAAATTCTACTTCATTAATATTTAAGTAGGGGTAGTCTTTTGAGTCAAATTCATAATTTCTAATGCTTTGAAGTTTTGAATCTTTGATTGAAAAGTAATTGCTAAGAGTAAAGGCCTCATGTTTTGCCATTTTGATATATGACTCAGCATCTCCACCCATATAGTGATCATTGAAAGTTATAAAGATTAATAATCGACTAACGATAAAAAAGAATAAAAGAGCGATAAATATCTTTTTCATTCCTTAAAGTATAGCAGTAAAAAATACATATGATATAATTGAATAATGCAAAAAGTGATGATTTTGGATGTCTATCCAGACAATAGTAATAAGTCTTGTAAAGACACTGGTGGTGGCTATGGCACTTCGCATGACTATGGAGATAGCTTTTTCTCATCATTTATTCGATTATTAGTTAGAAAAAATGTTTCTTTTCCTCCGCTTTACTTACCTTACGTAATAACTCATCTAGAAAATCAAGGCCTTGAGGTAAATGTTGAGATGAATTACCATGAGGAATTTAGCGCAGATTATTTTATCGTCATTAGTTCAATTATTGCACATGAATTAGAGATAGAGTTGATCAAAGCTTTAAAAAAACGAACAGATAAAATACTCGTTTTAGGTGCATTTGCTAGATTTAATAGTCAGTTATATGAAAATGCTGGTGCAAAAGTTTTAAAGAGTGAGCCAGAAATATATCTTAATAGCCATTCATTTATTAGTTTATTTGAAGGTGTTGAAACTCATCAAACTCAAACCTTTAATAATCAGCTCACATTGCCTAAACCAAAGTGGGACAAATTAATCGACTTATATCAGTGTAAGTTAGGCTTTCTAAGTTTTAAAAAAGTGGTTCCTATCGCTTTAAGTAAAGGGTGTCCTTTTTCCTGCTCTGTCTATTGTACTTATCCACTAGAGCAAGGAAGTAAGGTTAGGGTTAGAGATATAGATGAAGTATGCAATGAAATTACTTATATCAAAAATGAATATGGAATAGATAACTTTCTCTTTAGAGATCCTGTTTTTACGATGAATCGCGCTAAGGTTTTTGAGTTCTGTGAAAGTATTATTCAAAGCGGAATTAAAATTCAGTTTGCCATGGAAACTCATCTTAAACTTCTCGATGAAGAATTAATACAAGTTATGTCACGAGCAGGATTAAGGCTGATATATGTTGGAGTTGAGAGTAGTTCTGATGAAGTTTGTGAAGAGCAAGGAAGATATACAATTGAGCACTCAAAACAAGTTGAAATGATAAAGCTTCTTGAGAAGTATAAAGTAAATGTAAAAATAATGTATATTATAGGTTTTCCTTCAGAGCATAAAAAGGACTACGAACTTAATAAGAAGCTCGCTAAAAAATTTAATCCTCTTTATATTCAGTTAAATATTTTTACTCCATATCCCGGGACACAAGTTTATGATTCCTTAAAGAACCAAGTAACTAGTGAGAGGTTCATGGATTTTAATCAATCAAATTTAGTCTTTGCCCATAAGAACTATACGAAAGAAGAAGTTAGAAAAATGATTTCTGAATTTTATATAGACTTTTATATACGATTTGGATGGTTTATTAAATTTATAAGTTCAACAATTAGAAGAATCAAAGATGGGTTATATGGAAGAAGCTAAGGTTTATTTTATTACAGGAGTAACATCTGGAATAGGGAGAGAGTTTGCAGTTCAATTGATTAAAGCTGGTAATTTAGTTTATGGAATTGGTCGTAGGAAAAGTAGCCTCGAGTCATTGAAGAAAGAGCTTGAAGAAGCAGGTGATAGATTTCTATTTTCTGTTTGCGATGTAAGAGAAAGTGAAAAGGTTCAAGAATCCATAAAAATCTGTCTCAAAAAATTTAATAAAATTGATGTTTTGATTGCTAATGCTGGTTATTCTAGCCGTGCAAGTTTTGAAAATTTTAGTTTTCATGAATACAAAGAGCAAATAAATGTAAATACTTTGGCACCTATCGATATTCTCTATAGGTGTTATGATGAATTGGTAAAGTCAAAAGGGCAGTTTGTAACGATAAGCTCTGTCCTTGCTTATGGAGCGCTAGATACATATTCAGCTTACTCTATGTCAAAAGTCGCATTGTCTTATTTCTGTGAAGGAGTAAGGAATGACTTGAAAAAAGTTGGAATAGATATGACTGTAATCGTTCCTGGATATGTAAATAGTGATATTAGATTAAGAGATAACCTTGGTAATTTTACAAGTAAGTTAGACCGAAAAAATATATCTCTCTTGGAAATGGATACTAATAAAGCTGTCTCGAAGATGATTAGAGGGATTCAGAAAAGAAAGAAGTTATTAAGGGTTGGTCTTAGTACTTACTTTTTGATTGCGTTGATTTCAAGTTTTTCAAGCCTTATTAATAAAGTCTTATTTAGAAGAACGTAAAGCTCACTTTGTTATGACTCTCTTCTTGAGAAATAATCCTCTATAATGTAGAAAGGAGTTATGATATCGAATCTTCTTAGAATAATTGTATTTTGCTTTATCAGAACTCTAATTTTATTTTCACTTATAAATTTAAAATCTTCATCCTCATCATATGTATTTTCTAGTTTAGTTAATAAAAGTTCTTGGTCTTTATTAGGAATAAGACTTAGGTTAAAGACTCTTTTTTTGACATTTATTTGAGCTTTAGATTTTCTAAGTTGAGGGGGGATAAATATTATCTTGTATTTTAGAATTTTACTCAAAGCTCCAAGGCTAAATGACCAATTGACTAAGTAACTGATAAAGAAAAGCGGTATTGATCTAAGAGGAGATTGTGTCGTAAAAAGAGCCAGCTCCTTTAATAATAATAAAAAGAAAGAAAGTATAAAAGCTTTTATAACCCAAGAACTCATGGTTAAGATTGATAAGATTAAAAGAATTTGATGAAGAAAGAATAAACTAAAGTAGACTAGGCCTTTTATAGGAAAACTTTTTTTTGTTAGAAATTTATATTCATCACTCTCAATAGATAGGTTGTAAAATACCTCTATCTTGCTTAGGGATAGATTTGCTAGAGCTTCAATTGAATAAATGCCGTAGTTAAAAAATTGTTTATATAAAGAGAGTAAATTCGGTCTAGGCTTATGAAGTATTTGTAGATCATTATCTACTAAGTACTTGTGACCTTCTTTAAGAAGCTTTATGCACACAAATACATCTTCTCCTCCGGTCATTGAGTCAAGATATATATTTTCTCTTTTATTTTTAGGAAGCCTAAAACTTAAATTATTATTAGATGTGAAAGTCAAAGTACTATCAGAGATGCGTTGATAAAGAACTTTACTCTTTGCTGGGATGAAATCAATTAACATAGAGGCCTCTCTTCTAGAAAGTTTCTATGAAATGTTTCTGTTTGAGTAAGAGTGTCTTGTCGTTCATGGATGACAGTACCGCCTAGGAGAGTCAGGTCTTGGTCACTATTAAAATGATTATATACGCTTTCTAGCCAAGTTTTAGGTAGGTAACAGTCATCATCGACAAAAGAAATAATAGGCATATTGGCCTTAGAAATCGCAAAGTTTCTTAAGGAGCTTATTGTAGGTAGTGAACTCTCAAAGATATTGATATCGCTATTATCAAGTCCTACTTTTAATTCATTAATGTAACTTTCTTCCCATGACTCACCATTATTAATGATAATAATTTCTTTTGGAGATAAAGTCTGTTCTCTCAATGAGATAAATAACTCTTTTAAACTTTGTTTTCTATTTTTAGTGCAAATACATAGACTGATTTGGTCTGTAGTGACTTGATCAGGGTCTTTTAGTAATTTTATCGATTCATGAATATTAAAATCAATGAAGGTAGGTTGGCTTTGTTCAGTTAAGTTTTGAGCTTTGTAATTTGCAAGGTATTTTAGAGAAAGCTTATTTAAAAAGTCATTTTGCTCAGATTGGTTGTAGTTATTGAAATCTTTTAAGTAAAAATTATACAATCTAAGGTCATTCTTATTTATTTCTTCAAGTAGTTCTTTGGAATAATGTGTAGAGAACTCCTGAATAAATGATTCATGTAAGACAAAAACTTCTTCATCGATAAAGACATACCATGGAGAACAATAGTGGATAGAATTAACTTGCGGGTGGAGTTGGTAAAATTTATTAGACTCTATAATTAGCTCTTTAAATGAATTATAGCTAAAGCAGTGATTTGAAGTTCTTGTTGTGATTGGTCTTAGTAAATATTGGCTGCGATCAAATTTAATAACTTGTTTGTAGGCAAGACAATCTGTTTTCTCTGTAGATAAGTTGTTTTTATTTTGATGAATTTTATGACTGATTAATTTGTTTAATTTATTGTTTTGTCTTTTATTGTTTTTAGCTTTAATTAATAATTTTACCTTATCTGCGTAATAGAGAATTTCACTTAGCTCACAGTGATCAAATGTAAACTCCTCCCCATATAAATTGATATACTTTTGCTTTAAAAGGTAGCCCTTTATCATTGAACTGCGCTTATTGCTTAAACTTTTAGCTGAGTAGACATTTGAAAGTCTTTCTTTGAGAGGTAGAATGTGAGGGCAAATTATTGAGAAGAGCATAAGAAATTTTTTATATTTCTTAATAAAGTTTTTAGGGCAATTTCCATCTTTTAAAATGATGATAATGTCGAGATCTGATAATAAGTGAGCTTCAGAGCTCGCAACAGATCCAGTAAGAATGATATTAGCAATTCTATCTTTATTGGGAATAAGTTGAACAAATAGCTTTGTCGTTCCTTGAATATATAGATCTGTTATTAGATTTAACATTCTAATATTATTACCTCATGTATTGAAAACTTGTACTATAATTGAAGCATTAAACTTATAAATCGTGAATATTTTTGTAAGAAAATAAATTCAAGTGTAAAATTAAAGAATAGGCGTTAAGTAAGGTATATGGGCAATACACTGTATTTTGTAATTTTCAATATTAAGAATAAGTATGAGGGTACTATTTTGTCTTATCTATGGACGCTTGTACCAATAGTAATGCAGTTTGTTATTATGAGCTTTATTACAAAGCAGGTTTTCAATCAGGCCAACGATAGTTCCATTCGTCTTTTTGTATCTCTTTTATTATGGTCATTTTTTAGAGAAGTTACTTCAAATAGCAGTAACTTAATTTCTTTTAAGTGGCATCATGCGAAGAATTACTTTATAAAGCTCACATCTATAATTCGCATTGAGTTTCTAAGTAGTGTTCTTATTTTTGGTATCAATCTTTTTTTTACATTGAGTTATTTTGCTCTTCGTGGAACTTATGAATACGACATACTCGGCTTAATTTATTATATCCTACTTGGTTTTCTTATTACTTATATTATCAGTATCTTTTTATTTGTTTTAGGTTCTGTTTATAAGGATGCATTTCACCTTTGGAATAACTTTTTGTCCTTACTTTTTTGGTCAGTCCCAATTGTATACTCGAGCTCACTCGTTCCTCATAAGTATTTAACAATTTTAAAGCTTAATCCATTGTTTTCTGTTTTTTCAGGTCTTGGTGATGCTCTTAATGGAGAGGGGATTACTTATGACTTTAATCTTTTATTCTTTTTTGGACTGATTATAATGATAGTTCTATGTGAGAGTTTAGTCGAAAGGCTTAGAAACTCGATGGTGCTTAGACTATGAATGAGTTAGTTGAAATTAAGAACTTGAACCTTTCAATAAAGAGATTGAGAAAGTTTAGCTTTAGAGAACTTTTTCAAAAATCGATGGTCAAAGATGTTTTCACAGATTTTAACTTGTCCTTAGGCAGTAAAAATTATCTTATCTTAGGAGATAATGGAGTTGGAAAAACGACACTCTTGCGTCTACTTGCAGGAATTATCCAGCCAGACTCAGGTGAAATCGTGATAAAACAAAAGAGTACTTTCTGTATCTCTCAAAATATCATCTTTTTTTCTAGGGTTAGTATTTATGAAAATTTAAACTTTGCTTCCCATATACTATGTCAAAAAAGTTTAAGCTTTGAATTGGCAAAAGAAATTCTTCATTTTGCAGATGTGGATATAAATCTAAATGATATCTCAAATGGATTATCGACCGGAATGAGCTCGAGAATAATGATTGCACTTTGTCTTATGAATGGTGAGAAGACAGTTTTCTTTGATGAAACATTCGCTAATGTAAGTGAGAGCTATATGTTAAAAGTATTAACAGAAGCACAAAAAAAAGGGATACAATTAATTATCGTATCCCATTATTCAAAAAAGTTTGAAAATTTTGAATTCGAAAAAATTAATATTAACTAATTTTCATGTCTCCCAATAACCATTCACATAATAACTACTCATTCCCTTAGAGAAAACATCGCAACTATCATTGATTTCAGAATGATTAAGGTCAGTATTCTTACTGAGTACGTCTTTGATATAATCTTTTATATCGATTTCAACAGGCTTATTATAGACGTAACGTTCATCTCTATCTTTTTTCATAATCAACTCCTTGCCTTAGTATTTTAACATGAAACCTATGTATTTAAATAAGTATACTTTAAGTACTTGATTTGAGAAAATTGAAAAATGCGAGCATTACCTTATTTTAAGATGTATTTGATAAAAACTGTCAATATTCTGGGGCAGCTAAGCATACTTAAGTTATTATTTAGTAGTGTATACCGAGCATATCTTCGCTTTATAGTTAATAAGCTTAAAACCCTTGATGGAGTGCTATCGATTTACCTTAAAGGCTCAATGGCCGATGAATCTTTTGTTCCTGGTTTAAGTGATATCGATTTGGCCATAATTATTAATCACCAAGAGTCTATAGGTACACTTAAGAAAATT
>CAJXHA010000180.1 GCA_913053615.1 uncultured Bacteriovoracaceae bacterium
GTAACTCCTTATGAAATGTTATGTCAGGCTAATGGAAATATTGGAGATACTGCAAGTCATGGTCGCCAAATGCCAGCTCACTGGGGACATGTCGATTTAAATATTATTAATAAGTCTTCTTGTACTGGGACTCAATTCTTACAAGGGGTAGGAATTGCAGAAGCAGGAAAGTATCTTTCTAAAATGGCAAAAGATGGTGTTGATCATAATCTTCCATATCATGATGATGAAATTGTTTATGTTTCATGTGGTGATGGAACGACTTCTCAAGGTGAATTCTGGGAAGCTTTAACAACAGCAAGTGTAAACCAATTACCAGTAATGTTTATGGTAGAGGATAATGGATTTGCTATTTCTGTTCCAACATTTGTTCAAACGCCAGAAGGAAGTATTTCAAAAGCACTAGCTAACTTTCCTGGATTAAAGATATTTGTATGTGATGGTACTTGTCCGATAGAAAGTTATGAGACAATGAAAGAAGCTGAAGAATATATGCGTGCAGGTAAAGGTCCAACTTTAGTTCATGCGTTTGTAACAAGACCATACTCTCACTCTTTATCAGATGATCATAAATTTTATAGAACAAAAGAAGAGTTAGATGAAGAAGCTAAGAGAGATGTTGTTTTCACTTTTCCTAAGTTCTTAATTGATAATAAACTAGCGACTAAAAAAGAATTAGAAGCTGTTGAAGAAGAAGTTAAGGCCAATGTTAAAGAAGCTATGAAAAAAGCGATTGAAACTGAATGGCCGGATCAGTCTACATACGCTGATCACTTATACTCAGAGGATGTTGATCCTACTTCAGATGATTACTCAACTGAGCCAGAGTTTTCTGGAAAAGAAGATGTTCCTATGGCAGGAGCAATTAATGCAACTTTAAAAGCTGAAATTCAAAAAAATCCATTAATGAGAATGTTCGGAGAAGATGTTGCTGATTTCTCTGAGCTTGAAAAATTAGATAATAAAGACCTTGCAGGAAAAGGTGGAGTATTTAAAGTAACTTCAGGCTGTCAAAGAGTTTCTAAAGAGGGACAAGTTTTCAATTCACCTTTAGCTGAAGCTAATATTATTGGACGTGCAATTGGACAGGCCATGCGTGGAATTAAACCAGTTGTTGAGATTCAATTCTTTGATTATATCTGGACTGCATACATGCAATTAAAAAATGAAATGGCCACGACTCGTTACCGTTCAGGTGGTGACTTTAAATGTCCAATGGTCGTTCGTGTACCAATCGGTGGTTACCTTAAAGGTGGGGCAATGTACCACTCTCAATCAGGTGAATCGCTTTATACACACTGTCCTGGTATTCGCGTGGTTTATCCTTCTAATGCACTAGATGCTGCAGGTCTTTTAAGAACTGCCATTCGTACAGATGACCCTGTAATGTTCTTAGAACATAAGCATTTATATTACCAAGGTTATAATAGAACTGCTGATCCAGGTGAGAACTATATGATTCCTTTTGGAAAAGCTAAAATCGTTAGAGAGGGAAGTGATGCTACTATCGTTGCATGGGGTGCACTTGTTCAAAAATCTATCGATGCTGCAAAAAAAGTAGAAGAAGAAACTGGTAAGAAAATTGAGGTTATCGATCTTAGAACCTTAGCTCCTTTTGATATGGAAGCGATCAAAAAGAGTTTAGCAAAAACAAATAGAATTATGATTGCTCATGAAGAACATAAGACTAGTGGGTTTGCAGGAGAGATTGCTGCTAGAGTTAATGAAGAGTGTTTTGAAGATCTTGATGCACCAATTTTAAGAGTGTGTGCGAAAGATACTCATATTGCTTATAACCCAGGTCTAGAAGAAGTCATTCTTCCTCAGACAAATGATGTTTATAACGAACTCAAGAAATTAATCCAATACTAATTAGAAAGCCCCCGATATGGGGGCTTTTTTTTATCTAAGCTTATAGGTGAATACTATGATGAATAATCCCGAAGGTGTTAGTGCCAAATTTAATATTGAGACTTATATGGAAGCAAGAAAAGTTGCAAAGAGAATAGCTCTTTTATTTGCCTCACAAGTCGATGCGGGAATAACAGAAGCTGAGGGACATGCTCTTTTAGATGAGCTATTTGCAGCTCAAGGTGTTGAAAAAAAATGGCATCCTCATAAGTTTAGAATTGGAAGTGATACGACAAAAGTTTTTAGAGATAAATCGGACAAATCATTAAGTCTTCAAAAAAATGATATTTATTTTGTTGATATTGGTCCTGTAGTCAATGGACATGAGGCTGACTTTGCTCAAACATTTACTACAGGCCAGAATCCTGAGTTTGCTAAAATTCAAAAAACATCGAAACTAATTTTTGATGAGTGTCAGCAGTATTGGCAAGAAAATGATCCAAGTGGAGTTGAACTATATGAATATGCAGACTCAAGAGCAAAACACTATGGTTATATCTTAAAGAATCAAGAAGGCGGTCATCGCTTAGGTGACTTTCCACATGCTCTTTATTATAAAGGCCGATTATCAAATTTTGAAAAAACTCCTATTGAAAACTTATGGGTGCTAGAAATACATCTTAATAATAAAGATGAAACTTTTGGTGCTTTTTATGAGGATATTTTAATTAGGAAGTCTTAAGTCTTCTAGGCGAGGAGTACGAGAACTAGGAAGTGGATTCTCTTCTTCCTTTATTCCTCGACAGCTTGGAACATCGACTAAAGTCTCAGCTTTTACCACCACCATGTAATCGGCACCATACCAAGCAGAGTAGAGTCTCTTTTCATTTGAATTATAAAAAGCAACTTCAAATTGATAAGTTCCCTCTAGACTTTGGCCTGCTGAAAAAATCATAGGTGCAAATGATACTTTTGAAATATCAGCATTTAAATTCTCTTTGCGCCTAACATACAGTTGATTACGATTCTTAGTTTTTGCCTCTGTTAAATCAAAGCTCTCAAGGCGAAGTCTATGTCCAAACGCTGGACAATGAAATCTTCTAAAGTCACTTGAAACACTTGCTGCGTGATAATATAAATTTACATTAACATAATCATTCACACCGGAGATGCTTTTTAAATCATATTGGAAAAAGCCTAGGATTTGGCGCAGACCTCTTTTGTATTTAGTAACTTTAAAGAGCCAAGTATCAATACCGTACTTTGCTCTTAATAATTCAACTCCATCCTCTTCAATTTGAGGAACACCAACTTTAAGGTTAAGCCCCATGCTGACTTCAGCTTCACGCTTTTTTCCAACTTTCCATTCTTTCTCGTTTAGTTTTTCGAGTTCAAACTCAAGTCCATCAGCAAAGTCGATTCCTTTCTTAGATTTAATAGGAGTTCGATCACTACAAGCGATAAGTAAGAATGAGAAAATTATTATTAATAACTTCATAGAACTATTATAAGAATGATCGACACAAAATGTTAAGAATTACTTTTTATTTAGGAATTCTTCATCATGTAACCAAGCGGCCTGACGTGGTGGCTTTTTGGTCTTACTCCATTCCTCTAGCATTTCTGGTGCAATTTTCTTTAATTCTTCCATCTGAGCAGCAGAACCAGTATTAGCGGCCAATTCAATTCTATGACCATTAGGGTCAAAGAAGTAAAGAGATTTAAAAACACCATGATTTGTAATACCAAGAACATCAATTCCCATTCCCTCAAGTCTCTCTTTCATTTCTTCGAGTTTGGAAAGTGATTCAACTTCAAAAGCAATATGTTGAACCCATACTGGTGTGTTAGGGTCTTTGCCCATGGCCTTTTGTCCAGTTAGTTCAAAGAATGCGAGAACATTACCCATGCCTGCATCCAAAAAGATGTGCATATATGGATCAGGTTCTCCTGTTGAAGGAACTTTATCTTCAGAGATTGATACCGTTAAATCCATATCTAAAGTTTTTTTATAAAAGTCAGCTGTTTCTTTAGCATCATTACATCTATAAGCTACGTGATGAATTCTTTTGATAATACTCATGACTCTTCCTTTTATTTTTGAATTTGCGCTTTCATTAATCTTTGTTTCTCAACAACACTATCGGTTTTAAACCAGTCATTACCAGCACCTCTGCCCATTGGTTTAAACTCTTGAGTTATTATGCGACCACTGTCATAGATTTTTTCATCAACATGAATACGCACAACTTCACCAGTTATTAAAGTTCCAGCACCAGGTTGATCACCATAAGAGATGATATCTCTAAGTTTACACTCAAAGTGAATCGGGCTTTCCTTTACTCTCATTGCCTTAACAACTTCAGAGTCAATTGGAGTGAGTCCTGAGTGCTTAAATTCATCTTCTCCGTAAGGAAGCTCTGCACTTGTTGCATTAACAAGATCAGCATTATCTTCTGTTACAAAATTGATAACAAATTCTTTTTCTCTTTCAATATTGATAACGGTATCTTTCTTTTCTCCAGTAGCCGTTCTTATAAGCGGACAAAAAGCAATAATCATTGGTTTAGCACTAACGCCTGTGAAGAATGAAAAGGGAGCTACATTATTTGATCCATCTTCATTCTTAGTTGAAACAACTGCAATTGGTCTTGGAAGAATACTTCCAATAATAAATTTATAATTATCGCCAAAAGCATTTTCTAGTGCATCAAAACTTAACATATTTTTCCTTATTTATTTGGAGTCCCAATAAGATTTTTGAGTTTTCCAATTCTTTCTATTTCTAATTCAATTATATCGCTAGGCTGAATCCAACGGTCTAGTTCTAGACCACAACCTGTACCAACGGTACCGCTTCCCATAAAGTCATTAGCAATTAACCATTCTTCTTTAGAGGCATGAGCTATCATTTGAGCCCAAGTATAATGCATATCTCCAGTCATTCCCTCTGACCAGAGTTCACCATTAATAGTTGCTGTCATTTTTAAGTTTGGCTCTTTTCCATTAAACTCATCAGCTGTAATAATCACTGGACCCATGATAGAGCAAAAGTCTTTTCCTTTGGCCGGACCTAGGCGAACGGCCATCTCTTTTTTCTGAATATCACGAGCACTAATATCATTAAATACAGTATACCCAAAAATATGATTAAGAGCTTCTTCTTCTGATATATTAAATCCGTCTTTTCCTATCACAACACCAAACTCTAATTCATAGTCTAGTTTCTCTGTGTAGCTTGGCCATGGAACAGTATCCTCAGGTCCAATAAAACCTGCGGTAGCACCTTTATAATAAGCAGGAATCTCATACCAAGCTTCAGGTATAGGCTCACCTCTCTTTTCAAAACCTTTTGCAACATGTTTTTCATGAGCATAAAAATCTCTATAAGTTCCAATCTTATCAAGGGGACAACCAAGACTAACATCTTGATCATCAAGTAGGTCAAAACTTAAATCTGCATGGTTATTTGTTTTTAAAATTCCATCACTACTTAACTCTTTAAATGCCTCTAGAGTTTCTTCTAGCATTTGAAAACTTGATTCTTGATATTGAGAAATAAAGTCACTTAGACTTTCAGGACAAATTTCTTTGGCTTTTTTCAAAGGATTAAACTTTCCCTCTAATTCAAATTGCTTTTGCCAAACAAATTGAGGGTCAATAATCGTAGTCTCATTAAAGAAAAGACCTAACCTTCTAAATTCACCAAGTGGAGTTAATCTTTTATAAGTACAAACTTTCATAATTTCCTTTATAAAGAGTGTGGATTCTCTGGTCTTCCAAATTTTTCATCATACTCTGGAAGTATTTCTTCCATTGCTTCAAAGAAATGCCTCATTTCTTCTTTTAAACCGATAGAAACTCTTACCCACTCAGGCATATTATTGGCCTTAAGAGGACGAATGATAACACCATGATCAAGTAATTTATTAAATAGGTAATCACTTGCTTCACTACTACCAGTTTTAAAGGCAATAAAATTAGTTACAGAACGAATAGGATTGAAATTCTTTTGATCTAAGAATTTTAATGTTTCATAGTAGCGTTTAGTATTATTTCTAATTGATCTCTCTAGGTGTGGATAATCTGTGATAGCTCCAATAGCTCCTCTCTGTGCAATTAAACTTGGTTCAAATGGAAGCTTTACTTTATGAAGAGCTTCAATAAAGTCTTTATTACCAAAGCCATATCCAATTCTAATTCCACCAAGACCATAGGCCTTTGAGAATGTTCTAAGAGTAATAACATTGTCATAGCGATACTTCATTGAATCAGGGTAGTCCCATGTACTTTGAGCCATTTCAAAATAAGCTTCATCTAAAATCACAATAGTGTGCTTAGGAACAAAACCCATAAGGTAATCAAATTCATGCTCTGTAATGTAAGTTCCCGTTGGATTATCCGGGTTAGCAATATAAAGAACTTTTGTATTATCATTTACTTTTTTGGCAAGTTCTTTCACGTCATATCTTAGATCTTCTGTTCTTTTTGCTGTTACAAGTTTCGCTCCTGCTCCAGTTGCTAGAATATGAAAACCGATAAATGTATTCTCTGCAGTTAATACTTCATCACCTGGTTGAATGAATGCACGTGCAATATAACCCATGATTCCTTCGGAACCACTTCCAAGGATAATATTTTCTTTTTCAACTTTATATAATTGAGCCAGCTTTGTTTTTAAGTTAGTGGCATGCATATCAGGGTAGCGATGAACATCCCAAAGAGCATTAGTCATTTCTCTAATGGCGTATGGACTAGGTCCCAATGGATTTTCATTACTCGCTAATTTAGAAATTTTAGTAAGACCTTTTTCACGAGCAACTTCTTCAATTGGCTTACCAGCTTGATATACTTTTAACTTATCTAAGTATTCAGGAATTAATCTTTTCTGCGTCATTTTATACCTCTGTAGAATTCACTTTAAACTATGTTTTTTTATGCATTTTATCAAGACGGTGAGCTAAAAAGAGATAGGATTTACATATGTTAAGTGTTAGAAATTAGGAGACTTTTC
>CAJXHA010000181.1 GCA_913053615.1 uncultured Bacteriovoracaceae bacterium
AGGAAGCATTTGCCACCTCGGTAATTAATCACTTTAAAAATGATAAAATCTAATGGTTTAGGGACTCGTAATATCAAAAGAAGGGAGTCGATGCTTAAACTTATATGGACCACATTCTTTATAATAAGTTTTAATGCTTATGCTATTTTAGAATTTGAAGATGCAAGTTCACCTGAGCTCATTACATCTGCTAGAGCTTTAGCAATGGGTAACGCCTATATGTCTAAAGTTGATGATTCATGGGCCGCATTTTACAATCCCGCAGGTCTTGGAACCGTAAGAGGATTAATGTTTCACCTTGGAAACGTTCACCTTGAAACAAATAATGGTTTTTTAGATGTTACCGGTGGCTCTGGTAATTTTTTAGAGTCAACTGGTGATTATTCAGATGCATTTACTGCAGATGGTTTACGCTCTCTACATGCAGACAGCCCTGGTGAAATTTCTCATGCTCGAATTAATCTTTTTCCAAATATTACTTTTAGAGGATTCACACTTGGTTATATGTACTCTCAGCAAAATAGAGCGCGCTTAAGAAGTATTGATGATGAGTTTGAAATAGCTGAAAGAACAGATAGTGGTCCAGTTATGGCATTAAACCTTTCTTTATTTGGTGGAATTTTTAAAATTGGTGCAACGGGAATTCTTTTAACTAGAAAACAAATTCAAAAAGATTTTGCGAGTGTTGAGTCAACAGATATTGATAAAAATGTAGATTATAAACAAGGAACCATGACTCATGTGACTGCAGGGATGAGATTGACCTTACCATTTTTTATGTTGCCTACCTTCTCAGTCGTTCAAAGAAACTCTTCTAATGGAAGATGGTATGATGAAGAGTTAGGTGGAGTTCCAGATACTATTCCTCAAACAACTGATGCTGGTTTTTCAATTGAGCCAATTGCTGCGAGAAACTTAAGAATGCACTTTGAAGTAAATTATAAAGACATTGGTAATCGTTACGATACAGTTGCTCAAAATAGAAAAATCGTTGGTGGAATGGAAATTGGATGGAAAAGAATGTTCTTTTTCCGTCTCGGATACGGTGATGGCTGGGGTTCTGGTGGAATTGGTGTTCGTAATGAAAAATTCATATTTGATTTAACAACTTATGCAATTGAAGCAAGTGAAGAGGAAAATGCGTTTAGAGAAGAAGAAGATCGCCGTTATATTATGTCTTTCTCATCTGGTTTTTAGTTCGGCCTTTGCGCAACTTAAAAGTGAAAAAATCACCACAAGAGAGCGAGATTGGATTTGTAAAAAAGATATCTGGACAGAAGAAATTGGTTTTTCCATGTTTGTTGAAACTATGGGAGACTTTTGTGAACGTCTAACTGATCGTTGTTCTAATGCATATCAATCTTCAGATACCTGCTTCGATTTACGTTTCGAAGCTTGGTATAATAAAGTTTCAAATTCTCCCTCTACTATTTTTAGCAATGGAGAGCGTTTTGTTGATTCATCTTATGGCTTTCAAAATTTTGAAGGCGAGCTATCTGGAGAGAAGTTTAATCAAATTGATTCAACTGCAAAAAGATTTCTTAGAGAGTTAAAATCTTCTGAATCTACCAAATCACTTTGTTGTGAAATGTATTCTGATAAAGAAGACTGTGAAAGAGATTTTAATTCAATGAATTTAAGTTACAGTAGTGGCCAGAGATTAAATAGAATAAATAGAAATAATATTATTTTGCCTTACTCTGATCTTGTAAACTGTGAAACTGCTGAATGTGTAAACTCAGCTGTCCTTACTGGAGCACTTGATTATTGTGCACAAAAATCAGGGGCTTTCGATCTTGAAAATAAATGTGATGGAACAGAAGATAAATTTAAAAACTTATTAACTTCTCTTGGAAATAATGAACTAAATAATTGTTTAACATCTGTTGAAAGTGCCATTGCAAACTCTGAAGCATCTAAGCAGAGAAAAATTGGAACCTGTCGCAAGTATACTTATTATAAGGCCTATTTATCTGTAGCGAGTTTAAGTATTTATAGTGATATATTTATTCAAAAAAGAAATCTTTGTCGTAATCAATATAGAAACAAACATTTAAGTAATTTGCATAATATTTCTGATCTCTCTAGTGATGAACTAGTTGCAAAGATAAATGCTTACTCTGATATTGATTTAGTTCAAGATCCACTAGGAAGCTTAATTTCTCAATGTCTATTTGAGACCACCGTAAAAAATAATTCAAATATTCTTAATAAGCTATGTATCGATAAGTCTTCTTGTGTTGATCGTTAGATAAGTCTTTAGAATTTCGTTGTAGAGACTATGTAAATACTTAAAATCTACTTATTATCAATTGACGTATAGTCCCAAACATTTTAAAAGTGACAAAACTGAAATTGAGGGTTCAACTCCCTCCCGAATTTATTTTGGAAAACAAACAAAGGACATCTCATGATTCGTAAGAATCCATACGCATCTTTTCTCGACAAACTTCAAAAGCCAGCACGTTATATTGGAAATGAACATTTTATTATTCAAAAAAACTGGGACGAGCTTACAGCTAGGGCGGCACTTTGTTTTCCTGATACATATGAAATTGGAATGAGCCACCTTGGGTTTAAAATTCTTTATGAAGAAATAAATAAACACGAAGGTCTTTGTGCTGAAAGATGTTTTGCACCATGGGTTGATATGGAAAAAGAAATGCGTGAGCGTGAACTTCCATTAGTAACTCTAGAGAACTTTAAGCCCTTAAGTGAATTTGATATCATTGGTTTCTCACTTCAATATGAAATGAGCTATACAAATATACTTAATATGTTAGATCTTGGTGGTGTTTCTATCTATCAAAAAGATAGAAAAGAAGAAGAGCCATTAGTTATTGTTGGTGGCCCTTGTGCTACTCACCCAGAACCTATTGCACCTTTTGTTGATTTAGTTTTAATTGGTGATGGAGAAAAAATCTTTTCTCAAATTGTTCACTTTGTCGGTGAAGCGAGAAGAAATGGTTTAAAAAGAGATCATATTTTATTTGAGCTCGCTAAGTGGCAAGGAATTTATGTACCAAGCTTCTATGAAACAGAAATCGATGACAAAACTAATCTTGAAGTTGTCACTGGTCCAAAACCTGAATTTGACGGTGTCATTGCTGAGAAGATTCAACGTTACTTTGTAGATAGTTTAAAAGATTATCCATTTCCAACCAAATCACCAATACCACATATGACTGCTATTTTTGATCGATTCTCAGTTGAGCTAAGTCGCGGTTGTACAGAGGGCTGTCGTTTTTGCCAAGCAGGTATGATTTATCGTCCTGTAAGAGAAAGAAAACCAGTTGATGTAATGAATCTCGTTATGGATGGTATAAAAAACGGAGGCTTTAATGAAGCAAGTTTAACTTGTCTTTCTACAGCAGACTATTCTGCCGTGACTCCGCTTGTTGTGGATTTATTAGATAAGTTAGCCAAGGATAGATCTACTCTTGGTATTAGTTCATTACGTGCGTATGGTTTAGATAATCGTGTTCTAGATAAGCTCGCTGAAGTTAGAAATACCTCTCTTACTTTTGCTCCTGAAGCAGGAAGTGAAAGAATGAGAAAAGTTATTAATAAGAATATTTCTGAAGATGATATGTTAAATACTGCAAGAGACGTTTTCTCTCGTGGTTGGAAGAAAATGAAATTGTATTTTATGATTGGTCTTCCAACTGAAGAGGATGAGGATGTTATCGCTATTATGGAAACAGCCAAGAAAGCAAAAACTGTAGCTCAAAGAGAGTGTGGTGTTCGCAATCCTAATGTAACTGTTTCTGTATCTTCTTTTGTTCCAAAGCCTCACACTCCATTTCAGTGGGCACCTATGATAACTTTAGATGAGATCATTCGTAAGCAAAATCTATTAAAAGATTATGCAGTGAAATTTGGATTATCATTTAGAAAACATTATTCAAAAATTTCATATCTTGAAGGTATTGTTTCTAGAGGTGACCGTCGTGTTGGAGATATTATATATAATGCTTGGACTAAGGGATGTCGCTTTGATGGTTGGGATGAAACATTTCAATATGAAACTTGGATTGAGTGTGTAAAGGAATCAGGAATTGATCCTCAATTTATGCTTGGAACTATCCCTATGGATGGAAAGCTTCCATGGGATCATATTGATGTTGGCCTAGAAGATAAGTTTTTAGATCGTGAATGGCGTAAAGCTACAAAGAATAGACTATCACCACCTTGTGGTAAAGTTGCTGGTATGATTGTTCACCACTCTAACTTAGAATCATTAGAAAAAACTTTTGATATCGATAAGAAACGTCTTGTTTGTTATAGCTGTGGTGTTGAGTGTGATTTAAAAGAGATGGTGGAAGAAAGAAGAGATTATTTAACTTCTTTAAACGCAATTGACGATGCACCTTATGAAGCTCCAAAAGAGCGTAAGAAGATCGTTGAGCTGCGTGAAAAAAGAGGGCAGTTTGTTGGACATAAATATCGAATTGAGTTTTCAAAAATAGGATCACTTAGCTTTATTTCTCACCTAGATACTCAGAAAATTATGGCGAGAATCTTTAAGAGAGCAGAAATCGAAATTCTTCACTCAGAAGGTTATAAGACCCGTCCTCTTATTTCATTTGGACCAGCACTTACACTTGGGATTTCATCTCTTGTTGAGTACTTTGATGTACGTGTGCCAAGTCCTTGGGAAAGTCCAGAAGAAATGTTAACAAAACTACAAGCACATTCTGAAAAAGGAATCGTCTTTAAAGATGTTAAAGAGCTAGTTGGTAGAGAACCTTCGATTCAGGATGCAGCAAAGAGTTTTGTTTATTTTATTCCACTAGAGGATGAAGACAATGTCGATGCATTATCTGAAAAGATTGCTAAAGAAGAAGAGATAATTGTTGAATCATTCTCTAAAAAGAGACAGCAGTATATAAAGAAAAATATTAAAGATAAGATTCTTGATATTAAACCAGGGTACTTAGAACTAGATGAGGCGACTCTCGATATTATAGATGAAGTTTCACCATGTAAGAAGAAAGGTTTATTTCTAACAACTGAAGTTATGCAAGGATCAAGTATTAGACCAAACGAACTAGTCGAAGGTTTTACCCAGTTAGGTCATAAACCACTTAAGCCCATAAAGGTGACTATAAATTTACAATGATTAAGTTCGTTCGTAATACTTTAATTATATTACTTATCACCATTGCCTATGGTCTGGTTATGCTCCACTATGGGCAAAAGAAATTTTATGAATGGGATAATGAAAAACAATTAAATTACTTAAATAAAGAGCCTGCAAATTATAATATTTTTTCTGTTCATCCAGACTCTATCGTTGCTCCAATAAAATCAAAAAAGTTAAATGGTATGCTTCCAACTCAAGGGTGGAGTGAGAAGTATATTGATCCTGCAAATAAAAAAGTTATTTATGATGTACACATGAGTACATCTCAGATCGGTGCAAGAATAAATCATTCACTGGAAAGTAATGGAAGTAAGCATTTTATCGTTGCGGGTGACTCTCAGGTTTTTGGAATGGGTGTTGATGATGATAAAGTACTAACTAATCTCCTTAACTATCAATTTTCCAATCTTAACTTTTATAATATGGGACATGCAGCTTGGTCTGCAAGTTCAACTTACCTTTTCTTTGATCCTAAAGTGGGAGTCAAAATCAAAAACTTTATTCCAGAACCGCAAGGAATAATGATTTACATTATGTACCCTTACCTGACTTATAGGGATAATGCTTATCCTAATGCTCTTAGCTTTACTAATGGTCTATTAACAAATTATGAAAAGGTAGGCGATGACTTGATTCTTAAGGGAACTTTTAAGCAAACAAATAGTTTTTGGTTGAATATAAAGAAAATGGCGACTTATTATGATAAGGGAGCATTTGTTGAAGATTATCTTATGCCACTTAGATACATGAGTGATAAAAATGAAATGCTAAGAAGTTCTTTTAATAAGACAGCTTTTATTATATCAGGCATGCGATATAACTATCAAAATACTTATCCAGATAGTTTATTCTATGTTCTTTTGTGTGATCCATTAAAAGAAGATCCACAAAAACTACTCTTAAATGAATTAAATACTTATGAATTAAAAGTTATTGATTTAACCAATGAAGATGTATGTCGATCGTTACATCCTTATTACTTTGTGGAACATCACCTTAATAATAACGGCCACTCTGAAATGGCCCGTCTTATTCAAGAGAAATTAATCGAGCCAAATAGCCCGTTTCTTGGATTATAAAATTGGTCTAAAAAAACACAAAACCTACTTCTTAGGTAGAAATCGCTCTTCAATGATTAAAGTTTGTAATAACTTTTTTAATCTTACACGGAAAGCTAGTTTTGCGTCGCTCCATGACTTAACCATTCTAACTCCTTAAATAGCTAATATATGGTAATTATAACTTAAGAAAGTTAAGTCTCCTAATTATTTTACTCACCTTTTCTTACATTGAGACAATTCCTTGAAAAATGTCATCATAAGTGGCCAAAAAGCAGCATTTTTTATAAAAAGAATTGGTAAAAAACTGAATAATTCAAAGGGGATATCAATGCCTAATGCTCAATCTGTCTCAAAGAAAGCATCAAAAGCAACCAGTAAAAAATCGAATACCACTGGAGCAAAAAACAAATTAGATATTATAAAAAAATACAAACTAGATAAGGCAAAACTTTTAGATTTTTATCGCAATATCATCACATCTAGAAAATTAGATGATGCTGAAATAACGATGAAAAAACAATCAAAAGCTTTTTTCCAAATTTCAGGTGCAGGACATGAAGGAATTTTAACTGCTGCTGCAAATGTATTAAAACCAAAGCATGATTTCTTTATTCCTTATTATAGAGATAGAGCTCTGTGTTTA
>CAJXHA010000182.1 GCA_913053615.1 uncultured Bacteriovoracaceae bacterium
AATTTAAACTTAAAGAAGATGAAACCACAAAATTCGGTGCCAAGAAAAATTAGTACCGGATTAACAAACGTCTATGATGTGGAATAACTGAGACGTGGAGAAAAAGTGACAAGTAAGAATGTAAACATGCTCATTCCTAATGTAACGAGACTACCTGGTCAGAAGAAAGTAGACCAGACGAATCGTTTACCTCAAAAGGGTGGAAAGAGTGAGTTTAACGATATTCTTAAACAGTCACAGGTGGAATCACAAAAACCTTTGCATGGTGGACTTAACGTTTCTACTCATGCTGCAAAAAGGTTACAAGAAAGAAGCATAGACTTTAATGGTGACGAGTATTTGAAAGTTAAAGATGCCATGGCTCGATTAAAAGAGAAGGGTGGAAAACAATCATTAGTCGTAACTGATAAAGCTGCTTATATAGTTGATGTCAAAAATAACAAACTCGTAACTGCTGTTGATAAAGCTAGCATGAACGAGAATGTATTTACTAAAATTGACTCAACGTTGTTTGTTAATTAATTTAGTCTTTTGAGGCAAAAAAAGCTGGTCCTGTTCTGGAAGCTTCTTTAGAGTCTGTAGTTACTCTAAAACCTCACAAAGACACATTTCAGTCTAGGAGGGACAGAATGGGAATTCTTTCATCGTTTAACATCGGTGTATCTGGTTTACACGCAGCAGGCTCAAGCATGAACGTAATTGGTGATAATATCGCCAACGCAGGTACCTTTGGATTCAAAGGTTCAAGAGCTGAATTTCAAGACGTTTTAGCAAAATCTCTAAAAGGTATTGATGGTGGTGACCAGATCGGTTCAGGTACAAAGCTTGCTCACGTAACACCAAAGTTTACTCAAGGTAACGTTCAGAGAACAGAAAGTATCACTGACCTTGCAATCAACGGAAACGGATTTTTCGTAGTCGATGCACCAGGTGGTAAAGGCTTTACAAGAGATGGTTCATTCCACTTTGATAAAGACGGACACTTAATCAATGGAGATGGTTATAAAGTAACAGGTTTCCTTGCTGGTGAAGATGGTGCGATCACTCAAAAAACAGGTCCAATTAAATTAGGAAATACAACAATTCCAGCTCAACCAACTAGTGAGGTTAAAGTTTCAATGAACTTAGACTCAAGAGAAAAAGTTGGACAGTTTAATCCACAGGATCCAGATAATACTTCAGCTTATAATACAAGCTTTACAGTATTTGATAATGTTGGTTCACAAAGACTAGTAACTGTTTACTTTAATAAAGGTGCAAATAATAACTGGGAATACCATGCAATGGTAGATGGTAAAGATGCAGCTGGTGGTGTTGAAGGACAAATGGTTGAAATGGCCAATGGTCAATTACAATTCAATGCTAAAGGTGAATTACAAGCTGAAGTTCCAGGTTTAAATTCATTCAACTTTAATAACGGAGCAGCTCCAGGACAACAAATCAACTTCAACTTTGGTGAGTCAATTGCTGAAGGTGGTTCAGGAAAAGATGCTTCAACTCAATTTGGGTCAGCTTCATCTGTAGCAAGACACACACAAGATGGTGCAAGTGCAGCAACCCTAACATCGCTTTCATTTAATGATGAAGGAACTCTAACAGCAGCATACGACAATGGACAACTTAGAGACATTGCTCAAGTCGCAGTTGCAAAGTTTGAGAATAACGAAGGTCTTTATAAAATGGGTAAAAACTTATTTAAAGAAACTCGTAAGTCAGGTCAAGGTGCTGTTGGTAAGCCAGGAGCAGACGGTAGAGGACAAGTTCTTGCTAAGTCAATCGAGCTTTCTAACGTAGATATTGCTGACGAATTCATTGGACTAATGAACGCACAAAGAAACTTCCAAGCGAACACCAGAACAATCACGACAAGTGATCAGATGTTACAAGAAGTTCTTAATATCAAGAGATAAGTTAATTAACAACAACAACTAAACACACAAATTTTGAGAATAAAAAAGCCCTCTAAATGAGGGCTTTCTTTTTGTCTATATAACTTTAGTAATTCAATGAAATTATCTAATTCTAAAACTTGAGATTGTCATGGTTTGCATATAGTTGGTTCCATACCCACCATAACCACCATTGTAATTCTGGCTTTGAGCTTTACCTTCAAATTCCATTCTAAAATGAACAGTACACTCATCTTGTCCTACGACATTATACTGTTGATTATAATAACCACCATTATTATAGCCACCGTTATAATTAGTGTTATACCCGCCATTATAATTTGTATTATATCCACCATTATAATTTGTGTTATAGCCACCATTATAATTGGTATTATAACCACCACTTGTACCAGTTGTATTATTATACATTCCGCTTATTGCTTGTTGATAAAGCATATTCACTGCTTGCATAAGATTTTGGTTATTATAATCTAATTGATAATAATTACCTTTGTAGTTCATTAGGGCCATACCTACGCTCTGACATTGAGGTGAAGTATTACCATTAGATACCATAAGTGTTGCTGCACGCTTGTCATCTTTCTTATCACCACTGCTATTGTCACCACAGCTTAAAATAAAAAGTGTCATACAAGCTACAAAAAATAGATGTAATTTCATTGTTTCTCTCCCAAGAAAAATTAAATAAATGTAGTAATTAATAAGCAAGCTCGGCGCCAAGTTTTTGTAGGCTCTATAGTCAATTTATTTAAAAAACTGTCTAAACTTTAAACACCATCAGAAGTTTTTACACAATTTCTATCTAATTTCTTATCACTTGCTATGCTATAGCTATTACCTCAAACCTTGTCTAAATGAAGGAGACTATTGAATGAAAAGCCTCATTCTATGCTTGTCACTACTAAGTACTGCCGTTTTTGCTAATACAGAAGTTAAAGAAGAGTTATGTTCGATTGATTACGCCAGTATGAATTACGTACAAAGTACAAACTTAATTCAAACAGAAAGTGATCATTTAATAATTGCGATGGAAAAGGTTCAGGGTATTTGTAATAAGAGTAATTTTATCACTGAAAAAAGTATTTCTTTTGTCTATGGTTACTTTGATGGCTACCAAGAGGGGACTGATGAGTATCAAGTTCTCACGAGCAAAGATATTGATGATAGAGCGTTAGTGCACGTTTGTGTTGATACAATTAATCGTTTAAAAGACATTCAAATTAATGGCAATAGTACTGATATTGCTCTCGAAGTAGAGGCAGCACTTTATAATACTCAAAAATTCTGCCGTATAGCTGAAAATCAAAGTGGTTATTTAGCAGGTTATATGGACGGTACAATTGATGATGGCACAGATTACTCTATAGGTTATGAGCAATAATTAACTATTAACTATTCAAGTAAATGTAGGTCCTCAGAGGAACTACCTTCATGAAATGAAATACTATTAGGTGATATATACCAATTTATAAGCATGAACTGTAAGGTCTTGCCTAGGCCATTAAGCTCTTTAATTAAATTAATCACCTCCATAGAAGACAAGTTATTGCCATTATTCTTTAAAAGCATTCCACTAAAATTTATAAAGGATTGGTAGCCAGAAAAACTTAATTGTTGGCTATCAATTCCATGACGTACTAAAATCCTTCTTATTTTCTTATTCAGCTCAAAGCGTGATTCCTTATTACGCATAATCATTCTCCTATGATTATATTATCGTATTCTTAATATTTTGCGTGCTTTCAAGTGTTTACGTTGTGGAGTGAGCTGCCTATTTTACCAGATATCGCAGTATTGAGATTGAGTTGCTGTCTTAAATTAGAGGCAGGTTGGTAAAACTTAACTATTTAATAATACTCCTACTTTTTTAAACATATATATAATAGAGTATAATTATGTAATGAGGAATATTAAAAGAAATGAGCAACTAGCGTTTTGGTTAGCTATGTTAATTAATTACGTAGCAATAATCCTTTTTGCCTTCTTTGACTTTGGTGATACGAGTTATAGAATTTTAAATTTTTTTTATCTAGGCTTGGTGAGTGTCACAGTATTAAATTTATTTAAAAGTAAGTGTATATTTAGAAAACTTTTTCATTTCGAAAAAATCTTTTTTTTTAGTTTATTAATTTTAGTTTTCATTCCACATCTTTTGTTGGAAGGCATAGAAATAAATATTCTCATTGGACTTCCATTTTTATTGTTATTAATTATTATTACTTGGATACTTCCAAGACTATTATTAACAACATTTTACAGACTATTTACAAGAAGAAGTGAAAAACAATATACAATTATAGTTCTTTTTTCTTTTTCTATATTATTTTTAATTGCTCAGCTAAGTGGTGTTAACAAAAACCTATATATTAATAAGTTAAAGGTTAAAAAGCTTCTACATACAAAGAGTAACATAAAAACTATTAATGAAGTATGTGCTAATGAGAAATTTGATGCCGGAGTAGTAGACTTTAAAGAAAATTTGATCCTTATTGATCACGACATGAAGTATGAATTCATATATCCAAGATCATATAAAAATGATGAATTAAAAGGTAAATCTTTTTTACAAAAGAGTTCTTTCGAAGTTATTGATTGTGTGTTTAGTTATGGGAAGAAAATTTATACTTTAAGCGATAGTATCCAGAAGTATTATATCTATGAAGAATCATTATTTAATGCTGTTAAGATCGTTTCTAGTTTTAATTATTTGGTTGAAGAAGCGATAAAAGAAAAAAATATTAAAAAATTCACGTATTTAAGCGAACAAAGTCTAAACAAAAGTATTTCAAAAAAGAACTTAAGGTCTCTAGTCAGTAGTCTGGAATATTTAGATTTCATTGTAGCTTTAACAAAGTCAGACTTTGAAAATTTTCTATACAATTTAAATGATGTTTTGAAAGAGTCTGGTCTTTCAAATAATGAAAAGAAGGTTATATATAGAGAGATTCAAAAGCATATAAAAGAAGAGCATTTAAAGGCATTCTTATATATGTATATTGGATCTGGTGTGATGAAATTGTCTCGAGTTGAAGAGCTCATAGACTTAAATCAACTTTCATTTCGAGACTATGAATTAAGTCTCAATTTTATCCAGAACATAAGAACTTTTAAGTCTTTTAGAAAGGCAATCGATCTATTTCTTAAATACGAGGGTGATATCCAGTTGTTTGCTTTTAAAGGTAATCATAAAGTGATAAAGGATGTGACAGAGTTGGACTACCTTATAGAGAAAGGCTTTGATGTTAATAATAGAGATGAAAGTGGTAATACAATGCTTATGCATTTTTTGCAATATAATAAGTACACTCTTGCTAAGCATATCGTAAAGAAAGGTGCTGATGTAGAATTATTAAATTCAAGTGGTTATAATGCTAATGAAATGGATATATGCAAAAAAGATAAAGAAAAGTGTAAACGTAAAATAAGGTTTTTAAAGTGAAGCTTTTGATTACTTTTTTTATTACATTTCATACAATAGCATATGAAAAGTTTCATATGAATTATGATGAAGTGATTATAACTCCACGTCCCTTATTATACCTCACTGGTACTAAAAACTTTTATACAGACTATAATAAAAATGAACGTCAACACTTTAAATATGATCGTATATTATTAAGTTTTTATAGAATGTCATTTTCAGCTGAGTACAAACTAAGTAATAATAACTCCCGTCTTTACTATATACCACAAGGAACTAGATTTAGAGTAATCGGAAGTATTCAAATTAAATTATCTGACCGAGGCAAATTAGTTGATATTATTATTTTAGAAGATGAAGAAGGTGAGCGTTATGAGATCTCTAAAATAAGCTTTGAATCATATATTCAAAACAAAAAATTAGAATATTTTGATATAAACGCTAAAAATACAATTGCAAAATTGATGATGGAGTTAAATGATAAAAGTATTTATGTTGAGAAACATTGTGAACATTATAAAAGCACAAGAGATAAAAAAATACTTGAATTTAAAAGTTTTATAAATGCATATAACTTAAAAGAGAATGAAATACAGATTGATAAGCTGGAACGCTCAATTCAAAATGGGTTTTGTTTTAATGTTAAATACTATACTTTATCTGCGATCCTAAATAAAAGAAACTTTGGTGGAAGTGTTTTAAAGAAATGATTTTAATTCGAGTGTGCCGTAACACACTCAAATTAAAAAATTTGTGAATTATAATTTTTGGTTATTTGATTAGAATTTATTCAGCATATCCAGATTGAACGATAATTAATTCTCTATTCATTCTGTCTACGATTGCAAAGCCATTGGCCTCACCAAATGATCCGTAACCGCGGCTCTCAAGTGAGAATAATAAAAGTTGTGGGTCATTATTAATGGCCTTAAGCTCAACTTCTACAATTTTCATTGCTCTATTAATATCTCTATCAGCTCTTACATTTCTATAGTTTAAAAGAGCTGCGATTCTTTTGATTGATTGAATATCAGTTTGAGCAAGATATGCATCTTGGTCATCAACCCATAGATCAAGTAGGATTTCTTCGATTAGTCTTTTAGGATTCATTGAAGTTGGTGTATATTGAATTTTCATCACTGATTCATAAGGTGCAAGATCTGTTTGATCAAAAACCATTTGAGTTTTATCAGCGATTCTATCCATTACTGGATTCATATTTGTGTCTAGAAAGTTAAAATCAACAGCGAAAGCGTTGAAGATAAAGAGGATTGATAAGATAAATAATTTCATTTAGTTCTCCTATAATAAGGTCGTGATTTATGAGCTTTATAGGATTTTTACCATGGATTTGATAGTTATGACGCAGTTTGTGAGGAAAAACTACAGGCTGGCCAACATAGTACTTAAATGGTCATTAAGTCTTTGAATAAGGTCTTTTGAGACATCAAGTT
>CAJXHA010000183.1 GCA_913053615.1 uncultured Bacteriovoracaceae bacterium
TAAATGGGTAAGAACCTTTAGTTTTAAAGAGCTTTTTAAATTAAATGTATTTGTCTTTATTATTTACTTACCATGGCTAGTTAATATTCCAAGTCAGCTCAAAAATAGTCGAGCTATTTCGTGGATAGAACCTCTTGGAAAGGGGACTTTAATAAACCTAGACTTTTGGTTTCATACCTTTGATTACACTCCATTAGTTGTCCTTTTTTGTCTTCAATTGATATGGATGCTCTATAAACGAGAGTCTATGCGCTTGATAGTTGCTCTAAAAGTTTTCTTGCACATAAGTGCTGCAGCTTTATTTATTATCATTTGTGATTATTTAGGGAAGCACTTATTCCAGGTTAGGTATTTGCAACAAACTTTTATTTCTATGTACGTTTTCATTGCATTATTATTTTATTTTCCAAAATATCAAAAAATTCTTGGCGTTTTCTTAATGGCCTTCCTTGTATTTAAGATTCAAACTTTTTCTATTATAAAGTTTAAAAATGATACACAAGGATGGACATCAGACTGGAAGTTATTAGCAAAAGAATTAAAACATAAGAATCAAGAAAACCTCTCAATAGTATTTGAGCCCTACTATTTTAATACTCCGATCCTTGTGCATGATCCAAGTTTAAAGTTAATCCCACTAGAGGAAATTAAAAAGCATCAATTTGAAGTTTCCAACCCATTTTATTTCTATATTAATCACCAAACGAAAGAAGAAATTGAGAGTTTCTTTAAGAAGGATTTCCCTTTTAAGAATTGCAAAGCGGTTGAATTAAGAAACGATATAAGAAGCTTATCTTTGGCCAAAATTCTATGTGATTAAACGATGCGTTGTCTGTGATTAAATAGTGCGTCATCTTGGTGAGTATGTATTATGAATAAACACTGCGTTATTTTTAGTCTTAACACAATCTTGACATAAAGTTAGAGAAATCGATATTCTATATACTTAGGAGTGTAAGATGTATAAATTTCTAGCATTAATCGGACTTTGTTTAATTTATTATAAAGCTCTTTACGTTTAAGTTTAACGTTTAAACTTAACGTTTAAGTCGCTTTAAACTGTTCTCTAATTTCATTTACTAGCATTTTGAAAATGGGTAATTCCATTTTATTCATAGATATACTTAGTCCAATTTCATGTTTGTACTGAGATATTTTGCCAATTTTGGCCAATTGCACTTTTTTGATTTTCTTCTCAGCCACTAATTCTTTGGCCACATGACTAGGTAAAAGACCAATGCCAAGTCCTTTTTTAGTAAGAGCTTTTACACTCTCAAGACTATTAGTCTTATAGCTATTGCTATTATAATTAATTATTTTGTTCTGAGTTTGATTATCAAAATTACTAATAGCACTTGGCATATAGATAAGTGGTGCATTGGCCATGTCTTTAAAATGTGTTGTATTTGCACAGTAAAAATCAAAATAGTCTTGGTCAATTGCTATGACTTTAATATAGCGACTTTCAGTTGGCTCTATGGTTAAGGCCAGGTCATAATCACCATTTACTAATTGTTGTTGGATAGTACGTGAGCGATTCGTCTCAAGTTGAATATTTATATCAGGGTATTTCTTTTTTAAATTGATAATAAAGTCAGGCCAAAAGTATTGTGAAATTGAGTCATATGTCCCAACTCTTATATCCCCACTCATTTCATCTTTCTTGGTTAGGCCTTTTTCAATACTTTCTAATTGATCAAATAATTGTAAGCAATACTTAAAGAGCAGATTACCTTCCTCTGTTAAGTGAACGCCTTTAGGTGTTCTGATAAATAAGGATTTTTCAAGATCTGCCTCAAGCACCTTAATTGATTTAGTTAATGTCGGTTGAGTGATAAAGAGCTTACCCGCTGCTTTATTAAAAGAGCCCGTATTAGCTACCTCAAAGAAGTATTTTAATTTTTCTAGATGATCGATTAGCATATAAAATATTATTATACCCCTAATGAAAATAAGTCAATTTATTTATAGCACTAAGTCCTTTATACCTTTGAATAGGAAAAGGAGTAGGTATGAAAAAATTAATTTTCTTAATGTTAGGACTCTTAGTGAGTTTAAATTTATGGTCACAGGAAGTAAGAAATGTGGCTCAATACAATCTTAACAGTGCTGGAGTGAGTGTTATCGATGTAAGAAGCGGTGATGCATATGATCCTGTGGCTTATTTCCCTGAAGGGGGAGAGCAAGCGTTAAAGGGAAAGGCAAGTATTTCTCTAATGTACAAAGGTGTTGAGTATTACTTTGCAAATGAAGAAAACAAAAGAACCTTTTTAACTAATCCATCTAAGTATGAGCCAACTTATGGATCTTGGTGTGCAAGAGCAATGGTGACAGGTGCCAAGGTTCCAATTGATGCAGAACTTTTTACTGTAAAAGGTAATCGTTTGTTCTTATTTGTAAACACACGTGCCAAGAGATTCTTTGATCGAAATATCGATAAGTATGCTCAAGATGCTGATCGTGAATGGAAACAAATTTCAGGTGAAGAGCCTAGACTTTAATTAACTTAAATGAGGAAAACGATTGTGAAGCATTTATATCTTATATTTATTCTTTTACAAATTGGGTGTGGAAATAAAACTGAATTGAAAGAGGAAATCCCTAAATTTGCTCTCAATCGTTTTCCCATTGAAGAGCTAAGTTTTGATAAAGTGAGTGCTAGTATTTTTGAAAAATCATGCACTCAATGTCACCCAGGATATAGTGATTATCAAACTGTGAAAAAAGATGCACAAAAGATTTTAGAACAAGTTTTAACTGACCGTATGCCTAAGAACTCACCTGGATTAGATGAGGATTTAAAATCTTTATTAAATGCTTGGGTAAGTGCTGGTGCTCCACTAGGTGGAGGGGATACTGATAATGAGGAAGATAATGAGCTCAAACCTACTTGGGACTCTCTATCAAGGAAGGTTTTCTTTCCAAAGTGTGTGAGTTGTCACAATGCTAATGGACAAGCAAATTTTTTAGAACTCGATGATAGACAAGATTTTTTTGATAATCGTGATTACTTACTAAATAACTTTGAAGATGTTGAAAATAGCTACTTAATTGAAGTGATATCAGATCCTGATGAGCCAATGCCTCCATTTTGGTCACCATTTACTCAATTGAATGAAACTGAAATAGCAACAATTAAAGAGTGGATTGAAAAAGGTCTACCTTAAAAAGGAAATAATAATGAAAAAGATATTTATAACAGGTTTAATTTTATTTAACTCTAATCTTCTCCTGGCCTCTCAGGTGAAAGTGCCATCTGATGTAACTTTCAGTGCAGTGGGAAGGCCAAGCTTTTTAAAAATTAATGGTAAGAGTAAAGAATTAACTCAAGACCTTATGCTAGAAGAGAATCTATTAAGTGGCAGTTTTAGTTTTCAACTCGCTAGCTTAAAAACTGGAATTGAATTACGTGATGAGCATATGAAAGATAATTATTTGCAGGTTAAGAAATACCCTAGTGCAATACTAAAAATTAATAATTTAGATATATCTCAGGAAAAAACACATAAACTTCGAGGTAGCTTAACTCTTCATGGTGTTGAAAGAGAGATTGAATTAGAGCTAGATCTTGAAAGAAATAATAATTCAATTGCTTTAAATGGAGAGTTTGAAGTTAATTTAGATGATTTTAAAATTGATATTCCTTCTTTTCAAGGGATCACTGTCGCAAAAACAGTTAAAGTAAAAGTTGAGACTAAAGTCGATACTGAGAAATTATCTAAAAACTCATCTAAATAGATATCTAAGGAAATGAAGAAGTAAGATGAAAATATTATTTAGTTTAATTATATTTATTACTCCACTTTTTGCTTTTGTAGAGAATACGACTAAGGGATATGCAAATTGTATGGCCTGTCATATTTCCCCAAATGGAGGTGGAGTCTTAACTGATTACGGAAGAAGTCTATCTAGGGAGTTAAGTACATTTGAAGGACCTCAAGGTTTTGAGCAACCTTTTTATGGTTTAGCTAAGAATACTGAAAATTTAAAAATAGGTGGGCACTTTAGAAAGTTACAATTTAATGCTGAAAATGATCAGGTAAAATTATCACGTACATTTACGATGCAAAATAATGTTGAATTTGCCTATAAGTATCATAAAGCATTTTTAGTTGGAACACTAGGTACACAAGAAGGACCTGATGATAGTGAGGGTAAAGGTGAATACTTAAGTGAGAGGCATTATGTTTTAATTGAGTCCTCTGATAATTCAAGAGTACGTTTTGGAAAATTTAGACAACACTTTGGAATAAATGATCCTAATCATACACGCTTTGTTAAAAATAACCTTGGTTTTGGTAGTTGTAGCGAGTCTTATAATCTTGAGTATATGCACTTTTTTGAGTGGGGTGAAATTAACCTCTCACAGAGCTTAGGTAATTTCTTTGACGAGGATGAATTTAATAGTACTGAGAAAAATATAGCTTTTAATTATACTCATTACCTAGAGGGTTCAAGTCGTATTGGATTTAGTTTATTAACTGGTAAAGATGAAGATTCAAAAAGAAACTTATATGGCCTTAATGCAGTTTTTCCAATCGGAGCTAAAGGACTAGGTCGCAGTGAAATTGACTTTGAAGAAAAAGCTGACCTTGAAAGTACTCAAAATCAAAATGCTCTCTATGGTTCACATGTCTATGGATTAAATATGTATCGTGGTGTTTTTGCTTACTTAGTCTTTGAACATGCTCAGTCTAATTTAGATGAATATGAGACATTAATAACATCCCCAGGCCTTGGCCTACAACTATTACCAATTGCACATTTGGAGGTACAACTTGAGTATCAGAAAAGAGAATTTCATAATGATTTGGGTAATGTGCAAGATCGGTTTTTTGCAGTTATGCATCTTTATCACTAAGAGGTTTATTATGTTAGAAGAAATAGAAAGAAATGAATTTGATCACAATCTAAGTTTAAATATTTCTCAAAAATTAGTGAGATTATTTAAAAAGAGAAGAACAACACGCACTTATAGTGGCGAGAAAATTCCAGAAGAAATAATTGATAATGCCATTCAAGTTGCGGCCAGTGCACCAAGTGGGGCAAATAAACAACCATGGTTATTTTGCAAAGTTAGTGATCCAATACTCAAAAATTATATAAGAGTTTTAAGTGAGGAGGTAGAATTAGATTTTTATAAGAATAAACCAAATCAAAAATGGCTAGAAGATTTAAGTCATTTGCATACTAATGAAGATAAAAGCTTTATCAATGATGCTAGTCACTTAATTATTATCTTTTATAAAAATATTGATAAATCCAATGGAGAGGTATCTAAGAATTATTATGCAAAGGAATCTACTGGAATAGCAACGGGAATGCTTTTGAGTTCATTACACCTAAGTGGAATCAACTCTCTAACATACACTCCTAAGAATATGCATTATTTAAATGAAGCTTTAGAAATTGATAAGGAATATAGAGCAATGATGATTGTAGTTGCCGGGATAGCTCCTAAGCAATACCAAGTACCATTAATAGATAAGAAAGGTTTCGATGAAGTTTGTAAGAGTTTTTCTTAATTATTCTTCGTATTGATCAAACTTATGAACATCAACTTGAATCTCCATTTCTGGATTTTTAAGTTCAACTTTATGTTCTTGTTCCTCTTCGATTTGATTAGGAGTACGCTCAACTTTTTTATCATCACCATAATTTCTTTGTTCGTGGTGAAAGTTGATAAAGTTCTCGGCAGCAAGTGCAATTTGAGCAAATATGAGAAGTACTATGAATGTGAAATACAATTTAATTTTTAAAGACATAACTACCTCTTAATAATTTTTTTAACTTCTGTTCCGTCGGCCATGATCTCAAATTGAATGATGACCTCTTCTTCATTATCGGACTCAGTATCTAAAGCTTTAGTGCTGGCCGGCATTCGGAAAGCATTACTGGTAGCTGATCCGCTAAGACCATACTTTGATTTTAAATTATTAATATCACGAGTATGAGGGTAGCGATTATTTACTGATCTAGTAATAGTTGGAAACATAACTGACTCATTCACACTACTTTTATCATGATATAGGCCTAAGAGGTGACCCATTTCATGTAAAACAATTGTCTGTAAATCGTATCCCCATGAGTAGTCGGTGGTGAAGTCAAAGTTATCATAATTAATTAAGATATCTGCATGATCTATTCTAATATATTCACTTGAACGTCCTATATTCTTTCTGGTTCCATAGATTTGAGTTACTGCAAGCGCAGTCTGAGGAAGCTCACTAGGCCAGCTAGATAGTTTATAAACGCCAATTAATGAATCAACATAGCTATTAAGATTATTAGATTTTGGTGCTGTATCACCATCATCATCAATAAATGTCTCCTGATAATTAACTGAATCATTCCAAGCATCACCCATGTCTTGAATGGCAAACTTCTCATCATCAGAAAAATCAGTAGATACTTTTACTTTTAAAGGAAAGGCACTTGCAGGCCATTTACTTGGTGCCATCGCAGAGCTAGCTGCAGATGAAGATGCTTTTATTGTGGCCTGTGTAGGTGGCTCACAAGATGCTAAAAGCATTAAAGTAAATGTTAATAATAGTTTTTTCATTTAAGCCCTGTAGGTTTTAATACTTACAAGACTAGTCGGTTACTCTTTGGCATATCTTGAGTAGAAAAATATGTTATTTACCATGTTTTTCTACTCAAGATTGTAAGTTGTTGATTATACTATGAGTTTGCTTTCTTATGATCCGCTAGGAATTTCTCAATACCAATATCTGTTAATGGATGCTTGAATAATTGCTCCATAACACCAAATGG
>CAJXHA010000184.1 GCA_913053615.1 uncultured Bacteriovoracaceae bacterium
CGCAGTTGTTAAACCAAAAACCTTGCTTGAAGTTTGGGAAGTTTTAAAGATTTGTGTAAAGGCAGATATTATCGTCATTATGCAAGCTGCTAACACGGGACTAACCGGTGGCTCAACTCCAAATGGAAATGATTACGACAGACCTATTATTGTCATTAGTACTTTAAGAATTGATCAGATCCATGTGATCAATGAAGGAAAACAAATCATTGGTCTTGCCGGTAGTACCTTATTCGGATTAGAAGACTTATTAAAACCATATGGACGAGAGCCTCACTCTGTCATCGGATCTTCTTGTATTGGAGCTTCAATTGTTGGTGGAGTTTGTAATAACTCAGGTGGAGCATTAGTAAAAAGAGGACCTGCTTATACTGAGCTAGCAATATATGCTCAGATTGATGAGAACGGTGAGTTGAATCTTGTTAATGAACTTGGAATTGATCTCGGTAATTCACCTGAAGAGATATTAGAAAATTTACAAAATAAAAAGTTTACTCAAAAAGAAATTCAAAACCCAAATAAATTAGCATCAGATAATGAATACCATGAAAGAGTTCGCCAAATTGATGAACCAACACCAGCAAGATTTAATGCTGATGGCAGAAGGCTGCATGGTGCTTCTGGTTGTGCTGGGAAAGTTGCTGTCTTTGCAGTTAGATTAGATACATATCCTAAACCAAAGAATACTCAAGTCTTTTATGTTGGAACAAATAAGCCAGATGTTATCTGGAAAATAAGAAGAGAAATCCTTTCCAAGTTTAAAACCCTGCCGACCTCTGGAGAGTATCTTCACCGTGTATGCTATGATTATGCTAAAAAATATGGAAAAGATAATCACGTAGTCATCGATAAAATTGGTCCAAGTTTTATTCCAAAACTTTTTAATCTTAAAAGAAAAGTCGATCTAATGGCGAGCAAATTTTGGTTCCTACCAGAAAAGTTCTCCGATAGATTAATGCAATTTCTTATTTGGTTTTGGCCTAATCATCTCCCAAAAAGAATGGAAGACTTCAGAGATCAATATGAACATCATTGGGTGATTGAAATGTCTGATGAAGGTGTGGCTGAGGCGAGAGAATTCTTTCCAGCATTCTTTAAAGAACACGAAGGAAGCTATTTCGAATGTAGTGAAAAAGAAGCAAAGAAGGCCATCTTACACCGCTTTGTTGCGGCCAGTGCAATTGGTAGATATCACGCACTTAATAAAAAGAAACTGGGAGATATCATGACAATGGATATCGCCTTCCCTAGAAATGAAAAAGAGTGGTTTGAAAAACTCCCTCCTGAAATTGATGATAAATTTGATGTTAAGCTTTATTACGGTCACCTTTTTTGTCACGTACTTCACCAAAATTATGTTTGTAAAAAAGGTGTCGATGCCAAAGCTCTGAAAAAAGAATTGCTCAAGACCTTTGACGCTAGAGGTGCTGAATACCCAGCTGAACACAATGTTGGGCATGAGTACTATGCGAAAGAGCCACTTAGAGTTCATTATAAAAAATTAGACCCAACAAATAGCTTTAATCCTGGTATTGGTTGGACGAGTAAGAAGAAGAATTGGAAGTAAAGGGTATCGGCCCTTAACTCTAATAGTATTTCGAGATAAGAACTGAAGTTCTATTTTCTATATCGGAGCGACTTGTTTCTAAAATAAATTGGTAATCAGAGTTTGGTAAGTAACTTACTTCACTCTGAATAAATTCGATATTATCAATACCTTGCACAATATCTCTGAACTTCTTGTAATTAAGCTTAAATCCAAAGTTATCTTTTTTATAAAGCCATTGGAGATTTACTCCTGCATAGCTCTCTTGGTAACGTCTTTCATTAAAGGGATGATTATTATCGGACTGTAGGAATAAACTGAAGTTTTGATTCCATAATTCTACACTTGGGCCAATGCCAACATTTATAAAAGGGGCCACTATGTCAAAGCGATTACGAAAGCCAAAGTTAAAATTCCAAGATATCTTTTGTTCAAGATAGTTAATTGGTCTTAAGGCCTCTACATGTGCTATTTCAAATTCTTCTAAGTTTAATCGCTTTGTATCTTCATTATAAAATAATAATGTTTTTCCCATCTCTAATGAAAATAAAGAATAAATATTTCCCTGAGGTTCTAAAATATCATGTAGGGCAAATCTATGTCTTAATTCAATACCAGAAGAGCTTGCATTTCTTTTACCAATGCCGATTTTTCTAGCTTTGTGAGCATAATTAAATTGATCCTCTTTGATCTTATTTAAGTTTGTTGAGGCAGTTGAATTCAGTTGGCTTCTCGCAATCAGTGCCTCTCTTTTAAAATCTTGTACATCATTTGATTTTGAGAGATGCATTTCAACTGGATACTTATAATCCACAAAATCTATAATCGCATCGAGTACCTGCACCTTAGCTTTATCTTCAACTTCATTTAACTCTTTCAGCTTTAGGTTCTCCAAAGAGCTTTTAACTAATTCTTTTTGTTTTTCATTTAAGCTATCTAATCTTTTTTGTGACTTCTTTTGTTGTGAAGGACGAAAGTATATCCCTTTAGTAATTCCCTGATTTTTTATAAGTGGAATCAATGTATCAATTGGTATTGTAATCTTATACAAGTCTCGTAGTAAGTTCCATTCAGGTTTGATGGCATCGATAAAGCGAGTTACGTGGTATGAACAATTCTCTGTAAAGTAAAAATAATCAAATAGAGCAAGGTTCATATCCCATAAATGAGCTATTAATAATTCTATATCCGATTTATTTAAATTTAATTCAAATTCCCATAAATCTCGCGATTCAAAATCATTATATTCTCTTAGTTTTAAAAAATAAGGCATTAGACTAAAGCGTCCATAGAAACCTCCAAAGATTCCCATTACTCCATACATAAAAGGATTCTTAGTGGTTACCTGTGCACTAAAATCGACACCATAAGACTTTAAATCACTGGTTAAAGGATCTTCTTTATTTAACTTTAATAGTGTATGTCCAAAAGCAGAAGCCGGCTTATTAATAAAATATGATGAAAATATAATTGAAACTGATTTTAATTCTAATTTGCTTTTAAACGTTTGAAAGTCACTACAATTATTTAAATTAAAGCTTTGGTTTATTTTACCTATTCTTTTCAAGTATAGGTATCTTCCAGGAAACATACAAATAGGGTGCTTATTTGTATCCTTATATTCAGTAATAGGCAGAAGGAATTTTTCAATCGACTTCTGCATTTCATTTGATGGATTGGTTTTTCCATCTTTGGCAAAGAAGTAGCCAGGATAATCAACTTCACTCTCATAACCAAAGAGTGTCTTATTGTATCTTAATAGCTTTAACCATTGAGTTGGTAGCTCTGAGGCAAGTACATTCTGACTCGCTAAAAATAGCAGAAGGCCAAAAATATTGGCCTTCGCTATAAAATTAAGAAAAAATCTTAAAAAAGATTTTATAGTAATCTCTTAATTTTGTTGTCAATTTCTAATGGAGTAGTTCCTTTAGCAAAGATTGAAGAAAAGTTTGCTTGAAGTACTTTTGTATCAGCACTTTCTTTCTTAATGATCGCTAAGTAAGCAGTAAGAGTCTCACCAGATCCTCTTGCAATGTCATTAGAAAGAGCAACAGTGTTTCCTTCAATAAAAGAAACTGAAGATACTTTCGCAGTTGCTGCATCTTCACAACCTAAAGTTCCTGAAGACATACCAAAAGTTTGGTTTCCTGAAGTACCATTGAAAGTAGCAGCAAGAACATTAAACATTGTTCCTTCTTTCCCTTCAAATAATACAGAACCTAAACCACAACCAGCAGGACCGTGAGCTGCAAATACAGAACTTGTCGATAAACATAAAACCGCAATCGCGAGTAACTTTTTCATAAAACCTCCATATGAAATCATAAAGGTAAATTATATTTGAAACCCCAGCGGATTCAATATAGTAAATTTGTTTTTTAACTTGATCTTTTTTGTTTTTAGCTAAGTTTTAAGTACGGAGTTTATATAAAAGGTAGTAATTAGAAATTTTAAATAAAAACGGCACCTATTTTGTCAAATACCTAGGGGGATTTACATAATAAATATTTTTTTGTGGATGTCTGTTATTACAAAAGAGATAGATATACTTTTTTGTGTTTAATTGATATTATTTACTTGTGAAAAAAAACATTAAGCTGATACATTTCAATGATAGGAAGGTATTTGTTAATACATTTCTTCTATTTTATACATTGCTATGTGTTTGTTTTTATGACCCCATAGTTTCGGTTGATAATACTCCTAGAACGCCATTGTTCAAGGAAGTTATTAGTAATATTTATGGCTTAACATTTTCAAACTCAAGAAACAAACTTTTTGATCTTAAGTTCAAAGAACTTCCTTTAAATAGCAATGTATATAGTAAGTATTTAAGTTTTTCTTATTTATCATCAACACTTCTCATCTTTTATTTGAGAAGTGTTTCAATACTTTTTTTCTTTAACCGTCATTCCATCGTAATCAGAGCTCCTTCCTTTTTACCTTTTTAATCTATAGAAATTAAAAGTTAAAGGAAGGTAAAGTATGGCTTTTAGAAAAAAGCTCAAGCTATTATTATCTATTTTGTTAACTTTGAGTACATCTTTATATTTTATTTTGGTTAATACTCATGTTGATACTCATAAGTTAAAAGGACGAATAATAAAGGTTGAGAAGAAGTTGGGACTCGAGCATTGGGAATTAATTCTATACTCAAGCGGTGATATATATAAGGTAGATATTCTAAACAATAGTGACGTTGAATTATTACAAAACTATGAAGAAAAATTCATTTTAGTAAATGTTCATGAATATCTAATTAGGGGATTATTTAAGCAAAAATATCGTCTGAAATCTTGGCATAAAGTAGTTACTGGAAAAAAAGTATCTGGTTATAGTGATCGTCTTTTTGAAAATGTAGACAAAAACTTAACTTGTTCATTACTTGCTCAATTAAAAAGTAATAAAAAGTTAAGTGAAGAAGTTATGGAGCATTTAAAAGGAAAGGATTTTGACATTGGTAGTACTTTAGAAAAATGCGAAATTTAGTATTGATTTATTGCGACATAATATATGATTTTTAACTTAGGTGGTTGCTATGAAATCTTTAAAAGAATGGTTTTTCTTTTTTAGCTTTTTTATACTTGCTCTTGCTTTAGTTCTCTGTGAAGTTTATTTTAAGTAAAGCATCCCCTATACTTTTAAAGTGTAGGGGCTTTCCTCAAATTATATAACTATATTTAATATTAAAAATAGCTTTTTAAAAATGTATATTAAGTGAAGTTTTTTAGTCATAGAGGCTCTTTTAGAAAAAATGGCAAAAAAAAAACCTTCAACGAAGTGAAGGTTTTTTAAGTAAAATGGGGTGGCTGAAGGGGCTCGAACCCTCGACAAACAGAATCACAATCTGCTGCTCTACCAACTGAACTACAGCCACCACAATTCGAATTGTTTTTATATTCCATAGATTTTTTCTCGTCAATGGTATTTTTGTCTTTGTGGTGCGTCAAGTGTAGATAATTTATGCTTTCTATTTTTGATAGATAAGCTCAAGGACTTTGACGTCGGGCATATCTTTCATTATGATTTAGTTAATACAAATCACAAAATTGGGGAGATTATGAAAGTATTACTTCTAGCGTTAATTTCATTCAGCGTTATGGCTACAACAGTAGGGTTATCAACACACCCATTTGCTGTAGAAAATCGTGTAATTACAACGGAATTCGACAATTATACTTCATCTGGAACGGGGATGGGGTTAACAGCTCGTTATTATCAAAGAGTGAATAGATTATTAAATTATGATGTTGGTTTCAGCATTAATGAAGGTGATCGTGCAAATCGTTTAATGGTTGGTGCTGATTACGAAATTTTTCCAGATTATGGAAGACAGCCAAGATTATCGGTTAAAGGTTTATTTGAAACAATGGAATTTGATACTGAGAGAATTAATTCATTCGGTGCAGCTCCAACTTTATCGAAAGGTTTTTCATTCTGGGGTAAGGAAGCATTTCCATTTATCGCTCTTCCATACAGAGTTAGTTTAAACGAAGATCAAAATACTTATGATACATCTCTTGCATTCGCGACTGGTATTACTGGCCAATTAGACCTTGGTGGTAATAATAAGGTTGTAGGAAATATCGAAGCAAACTGGAACCTACAGAATAGCTATAGTGCTATTGTAATGGGAGTTTCAGTACCATTAAACTAATATGAAAATAGTATTTTCTGATTTTGACGGCACCCTCACAAATAACGGTAAATTGGGTGCCGTTTTTTTTGAGCTCTTAGATCTAATTGAAAAAAACAATTCTGAATTGATTATTGTCTCGGGTAGAAGTATTTCTTGGGGGCATTTTTTAGTAACTCACTTTCCTTTAAAGCATGTGATTATGGAAGGTGGTGGAGTTATTGTCTCTAAGAATGTTGATGGTGAAATCAAGGAAGAATACCTGGTGTCTGAGAAGGTTTTAGAGGATCTAGACACTTTTACTAAAGGCCTAAAGGATCATGTTCCTAATGTGGTGATGAGTGCTGATAGTTTAGGGCGTAAGAGTGATAGGGCGGTTGAGTTTTCCATGATGAATAATGAGGATGTGGAAAAGCTTGAAAATTATCTTGATGCTAGTGGAGTTCATTATTCAAGAAGTAATGTGCATATTAATTTTTGGATGGGTGATATTTCTAAAGCAAATGCCATTGAATATTATTTGAAGACTTATGCTCCTCATATTGGAATTG
>CAJXHA010000185.1 GCA_913053615.1 uncultured Bacteriovoracaceae bacterium
TCACCTTGATATTTATCGTCACTTCTACAACCTTCGAAGCCTGAAAATTATTTAAGAAGCTAAAATTTATTAAAAAGAGCCTGATGAGCTGAACATGCCCCAAAGGGGTTCGACCAAGGATGGGAGAATTCAGCTTATCCAAAAACAAGGATGTTTTTAGTAATTCATCCCCATACTAGTGTCCCAGTTTAAATAGAATTTAGAATAAGCGAAAGCTTGGCTTAAAGCGATATATATAGCGAATTACTCCCACTGCACCTAGGTCTTGATCTGACGACTCAAAAGTTCCAATTCCATATGTAATATTATACTTTTCTGATTGAGATACGTAAGCTAGTAAGTTCAATTTATGAAACTGTTCACTTTCTTTGTAATAAACATATTCTGATATGGCCGCGAACATATTTTTATCTACTCTATAACCAAGAATATACTGTGACCTAACATTTTCATCAGAGCCTGGATTCGCTTTGATGGCAAATCTAAATTCTGCCACTGGCAGCTCTGAATTATCTGGATCATTATAAGCATTTCTAGACTCTTCAACCATTCCTATCGCTACAATGGGTCCATAACCTAGAACAGCGCGCATGTGAACATAATCTTTTTTTAGATCACCCTTACATCTAACTTCATCACAATCATAAAAATTAAAGTCTTCAAAATCAGATTTTATATATTGATGACCAGCTGCAAATCCAATAATTGAGATAGGGTAGACTTCAATTTTTGCATCATAACTATTAATCACTGCGGAACTTGCGACTTTTAAGCTGGGGCGGATTAGGCCATAAAAAATTCCTTTACCAGGCGCATCTCCATAAAGTAATTGGTTATAACCAAACTCAGCAAAACCTTCTGCTCCAAGTCCAGGATATGAACGAGCTCCAAAACCAGCACTAAGGTCATAGTTTGCAAATGCATTAAAGGCCAAAAGAAAGAGAGCTAATATTTTAATTGAAAACTCCTGTAGAGAGAAAATTGATTAAACTTGCTTACACAATGATTATACATGTTTTCAATTTTTTTTCACAAAATTCAACTTATGCTATTAATGCTTTTGTTGTGGACCCAAGCCTTACCTGATAAAAGTAGGCTGATTCTCTTTGGATTCACTCTCGCTATATTGGTAATTATCCAAATCAAACTCAAGCAGATCTTTAGGGTTTTCAAGTTTTTGAGTAATGATATAGCGACTCATTAAGCCTCTGGCCTTTTTGGCATTAAAAGAAATAATTTTTAATTTACCATTGCGTTCTTCTTTAAAGACTGGAGTAATAATGGGCTTGATAACTTTCTTTGTATCAATTGAACTAAAATACTCATTAGAAGATAGGTTAATAAGAGCTGCATGCTTTGTGAGTTCATTATTTATCTCACTTGTTACTTTCTCTTTCCATATATCATATAGATTATTTCCAAATTTCGTTTTTAATCTTGTACCCATTTCTAATCGATATGGTTGAACCTTATCAAATGGCCTTAGGATTCCATAAAGACCTGAAAGAATGCGAAGATGATCTTGAGCAAATGATTGGTCTTTCTTGGATAAGCTTGGGAATTCTAGACCAGTATATGTATCTCCATTAAACATTAAGGCCGCCGGTAGAGCTTTTTCAACTTGTGGAAATTGCATACTTTGAAATCTTTCTACATTGAGTTCAGCCAGGTTATCTGAGATACCCATGAGTTTTTTTAAGTCATTGGGAGTTTTATTTTTTAGCTCTTTATGTAAATTCTTTGTTATATCAATTAATTTGGGCTCAGTAAGTTTTACATCTATATTAACTTGTTCATTTAATTTTTTTGCCGGTGAAATAACAATTAACATATAGTCTCCTCAATCTCTTTATGTACCATTTAAGCACTTATAAATTCGAGTTCAATTCCTTCTTCATCAATTAAGATTTCAATTTGTTTATTTTCTTCTTTGCCTTTTGTAATAATCTCTTCTAATTGCTCTTGTTCTAACTCAGGGTCTAGATAAAAATCTGCACACACAATGGTCATAAGACTTAATAAGTCTTTTGCATCCTTATCATTACTAATATTTTGGGGGTTAAATTTAATTAAGGCACATTGAGCTTTGGGATCAATTTTAAAATCTACTAACATTCTTTATCCTATTATATCTTTAGGGCCAACTTTAATCCATTGACCACTTGCTAAATTGGTATTGGTATACTTACCAATTCCTACTCTTACTAAGCGTAGGGTTGGGAAACCTATATTAGCAGTCATTCTACGAATTTGTCTGTTTTTACCTTCACTTATTTTTATTTCTAACCATTGCGTAGGTATGTTTTTGCGAAATCTGATAGGGGGATCTCTTTCTTCAATATTTGGAGGTGAGATTTTACGTACTTTGCATGGAGCAGTGGTATAGTCCTTAATCTTTACTCCACGCATTAGTCGCTGTAAATCATCATCACTTGGTATCTTCTCCACTTGCACCCAATAAGTTTTTTCTTTTTTGGATTTGGGATTAGTTACTTTTTGATTAAATATTCCATCGTTAGTTAAGAGCAATAGACCTTCACTATCTTTATCTAATCTTCCTGCAGGGTAAACATCTTTTGGTAGATTAAAATTCGCTAGAGTAATATCTCCTGCTTCACCAGTAAACTGACAAAGAACCCCATAAGGTTTATTGAATATAATGTATTGGTAATTTTTGATCATTTTGATATAAATTACCATGGCCAAATTAATAAAAAAAGAAGAACCAAATATCCTTTATGCAAGTGACGGCTCTCATAAGAAAAGTAAAGAAATCAAGTATGATGAAGTCGTAGAGTCTGAACTTGAATTACACTTAAAGCGTGAAAAGCAAAAAAGAGGTGGAAAGTTCGTTATCATTATCTCAAATCTGCCAGAAAACCCTGATTATAGTAAAAAGCTAGCTAAGGAACTTAAAAAATACTGTGCTTGTGGGGGAACAGTAAAAAAAGGAAATATTGAAGTCCAAGGCGATAAATTTGATCAGGTAAATGAATTCTTACTTAATAGAAATATTAAAACAAAAAAAATCGGTGGTTAGTTCAAAAATTTTAAGTACTTACCGATAAATAAACATGATTTTATTTAGAGGAAAAGATACTTTAAGACTTGGTCTTGCAACCTGCTTATTATTAATAAGCATAGGGATCATTTCTTTTTCTTTTTATAATTTAAAACAATATAAAGAAAACTTACTCTTAAAAGAAATAGACTCAACAGAAATTCTTATTGATCTGGCCAAGAAGGTAAATCAATTTAGCAGTTTAGTTGGTGATGAAATTAAATTTTCTAAAAAATTTAATTTTAAAATGACTCATAATGGTCTCAATGATCAAGTTGCAAAATTAAAGCAATTAAAAATTAAAAACTATCAAATCAAAGAACTTGCCAGTGAGATAAAGAGCTTAATCTCAATTAATAAGAATATATTAAAGCATTTAAAAGACAGTGAAGAAGAATTGGCAAGTAAGCTTTATAAAAGTGAATTCTTATTTCACAGAGATCAATTAATATCACTTATTGACTCAACTAAAAAAGCTTTAGTGATTGAACAGAGAAGCCGTATTGGAAAAAATAGGTATGAACAGGTTTTTCAAGTACTTTTGATTTGTTTATTCTTTATCAGTTCAATTCTATTTATTCTCGTGTTTAAACGTCATAAAGAATTTGATGAACTAAGAGCTCAAGAGCTAAAGCTGCATGAGCAAGTAGAGCAACTTACAGAACTTAAAGATAGTGAGAGTACAATTAAAAATCACTTACAAGAAAAGCTGGAAATCTTAGAGCGAAAATATCTTATTCTCTGTGAAGAATTAAAAGAAAGGCAAGGTCTTGTAAACTCCATTGAAGTTGATGCTAATAACTTTCACCTAGATAAGTTGGAGAGTAAAAGTCTGGACAATACCTCCCAATCTCTAACCAGATTTGTTAATGAGTTTCAAAAGTTCTTTCAAAAACAGGAATTAAACGAAATAAATATTGGTCAAAATAATGAGACTTTAAAGAAGTTAAAAAGCATTAATGAAAAGCTTAATACTAATCTTATAAATTTAGAATTAAATGCTCAACAAAACTTTCCTGTTTTAAACGAATTAAGTGGCGTAATTAAAGAATTTAAAGAGATACAATTATACAAAGTAAATGCTGATCTTATTGAAAAAATACAAGAAATAAAAACGAGTTTGGATAATGTCTATGTTGATTATCAAAACCTAGAAAGTCATATGAAACAAAGTTTAGAAATAAATAATGAGAATATTATAAAGTTTAATTCTAAACTATTTGAAATAAAACAATTATTAAATACAATAAATACTAATTATGTTGATGAGAGATCTGTAAGTGAAAAGTTTAACTAAAGACGATAGTCTGGCTGAGATGATTACATTCTTTACAAAAGTTGAAGCTTCTCGCTCAGAGATTGTTATTTGGCAACTCGACAAAGGTTCAAATAAAAGAATAATTCATGCAGGAAAGTTAGTAGAGGTTGGTGACAATGACTCTTTAGACTTTGAACAATCAAACAATGAGTCCTTTAATTTTTCAGATGATGAAGTCTTTTTCTATGTTGAAGAAAGTCAAATTATCTTTAAGGCAAAACAACATCGTAATGCAGATAATTATTTAAGTGTTTATTTTCCAGATGAAGTGAAAGTTCTTGATCAAAATGAAAGAGAAAAATTAGTTTCCTCATTTTTAGAAGTCGATGATTCATTAAAAAAATGCTTTCCAGAGTATTCGGATGAAGTAAGTAAAGTAAAAGGCTATGAATTTGACTCAGAGAAAGCTCCAGACAAAGAAAGTCCATATATGCAAATTGATGGAGAAAGAGAAAAAATTAAAACAGAATACATGATGCATGAATCTGAACGAGAAACTATCAATGATGAAAACATGACTCATGAAACAAGCGTTGATCATCTTGAGCATAAGGAGCTAGATGGTTTTTCAGCAACTGGTGCTGATCAAGTTGGTGGATCATTGGGTGGTCATGCTAGTACTGATAATCTTAGTTCTACCATGGGTGGAAGTGGTGGCACTGATCGTATCTCTTCTCACGTAAGTGCTAAGACTCAAACGGAGAAAATTGAAACTAAAGAAAAAGCTGGCTATAAGGGAACAGAGCAAGTTTCAACCAAAGAGAAAGTAAAGAATCTAGAAGATAATAAGCAATCTGATAGAGATAAGGCCATCTTTGAAGAAGAACTTAGTTTTGTCACTTTAGATGAAGAAGATAAATTTTATGCTGATAAAAGAGATGCTCCTAGGGCGAAACCAAAAGCAGGTAAGACTGTACTCATGCGTAAAGAAGTTGATCTCGTAGATTTTGAAGGATTACGTCATCCATTATTTGATCTTTCTCGTGGCGGCCTTGGTGCTATGGTAGATAGTGAAGACTATTATGAAAAAGGTGAAGTGGTATTCATTATGGGATTTGATACCAATGTTTTAGACGAGCCTATGCGTGCCGTGGTGCGCAGTATACGTGAAGCAGATGAGCCCGGTAAGTTTAAATTGGGAATGCAGTTTCAAACAATAGAAGAGGCGCTCGAAGCGGCCAACTCTTAAAAAATACCTGAATATTCTTCTTCGTTAAAGCCAAAGGCCTTTACTTCTTGATCTATTTCTAAAATTGGTCTTTTAATGGCAGATGTCGTTTCAATTAAAATCTGCTTTTTGGCCTTTGCATCAACACTTTCAAACTCTTCTTTAATTTTTCTATAAGTAGGACCTTTCTTATTTACTGGCCAATCACCAAAAGCTTTCTTCCAATTATTGATTTGGGTCACTGTTGGAGGTGTCTTTTTGAAGTTTACGAATTCATAGGCAATTTTATGCTTGTCTAAAAATAGTTGAGCTTTTTTAACGGTATTGCAATTAGGAATCCCATATAATCTAATCATATTGCCCCTTTAGGTGTTTGGCTTTATACTTATTTAATATTTGTTAAGGTTAGTAAAAGGAATTAAAAATGGCAAAGAATTATTATAGCGATGAATCTGAATGGAAGTGGTTATTCAAGAACGCAATTGATTGGGATAAAATTATTCCTCTCTATTATCCTGAGTTTCCAACAGCTGATGGTTTTAATAATAAAGAAGATGTAATCGCATTTATTGAAGAAATGATTACAGCAACAGGTGATTGGGCCGGCAGTTCTGTGCAGGATAGAGCACGTCAATTAGATGAAGAAGGTGCAGGTAAAGTTGAAGATGGTTATACCATTCCTGGTCCAGCTCTTTCTGCTTTTTATGCTGAAGCACAAGAGCTAGGTATCTTAGGGCTATCAACTCCTAGTGAGTACGGTGGAATGGGTGCACCGGTTGTTGCTAATATGCTTGTGTTTGAACAAATTAACCGCGCTTGTATAAGTAGTGCTACTCAAATTGGTTTTTACACATCAATTATTGATATGATTGAAAGATTTGCAGAACCAGAAGATCGCGATCGTTTAATTCCTAAAATTGTTGCTGGTGAGTTATCTGGTTCAATGTGTCTTACAGAGCCCGGTGCTGGTAGTGACCTTGGTAGTATTAAAACTACAGCAACGCCTCAAGATGATGGAACTTATTTATTAAATGGTTCAAAAATCTTTATCACTAATGGTGGTGGAGGACTTGGTTTTGTACTCGCAAGAATTAAAGGAGCACCTGAAGGCCTTAATGGTATTTCAATGTTCTTATGTGAACAAAAAATTGAAAAAGATGGTGAGGTTGTACA
>CAJXHA010000186.1 GCA_913053615.1 uncultured Bacteriovoracaceae bacterium
ACTAGCTTTAATTCAAGATACTAAAGAGCTTGAGCGCTGCCACCAAATCATTCATGAACATGAAATGTATGGTGCTCAAATAGCTAAGCCCTTTCCCTATGTATTAGAGCTATTAAGTCTTTTAAAACTTAGAAATATCCCCCATGCTATTGTTACCAGAAATTCGAAATTACCTACCAAAAGTTTACTTAAGAGATATCAATTAGATTATATCTATACCATTACCAGAGAGGACTTTGTCCCTAAGCCAGATCCAAGTTCTCTTTTGCATTTAAAAACGATGTGGAATATTGAAAATACTCACCTCTGTTATATTGGTGATTACTTACATGATCTTGAGGCCGCAAGAAATGCTGGTATGAAGTCAGTGCTTTATCGTAATCATAAAAATGAGGAATTTGAAAAAGAAGCTGATATGGTTATTCACTGTTTTAATGAGATTCTGACAACTCTTTAAGTAAGTTTTGAAAAAGCACACCATCAGTATCATCCCTATCACCAAAGAGAATAAGTCCTCTAGAAAAGTCATGCATTTGAATTAAATTCTTTGCCATTTTTTTATTTGGTTTCCAACACTGAAAATCTACCGGTGAGCTATAGGCAGCACTAAAGTATTTTTTCAAACCTAGGATTTCTAGTTTGTCTGAAATGGGATATTCAGAAACAACAATCTGCTCAATACCTTCATGATTAAATTTCTCAAAAGCATCTCTACTTTTTTCTAAAATCAAACTTTCATGTAAGTGATCATTGATAAAATCCTGCATCCTTTGAAAATCTTCATGATAATTCTCTAGATGATAAGAATCATCTCTTCTTTCTTTACTAATTTTGTGTTCAGTTTTTTTAAAATTGGTGATTTCAAAAAGATTAAGTGGCTTAAATATTAGACGTCTTTTTATTTTTTTCACCAACTTTGGAATACTGTATAAAGTTCCGTCTAAATCCCATAATATAAGATGATAATTACCAGAGAGATCCCAGTTTTTTTCTTTTACATTGATATAACGATAAGTAAATTTACTCATAAGTTATTAAATTTACATGTTTTTCAAATCTAAGGCAAGTTCATTTGAAAGATATAACAAAATAGATACACTTATTTTGTAAGGAGAAAGTATGAAGTTTATATTTCTAATACTCATTATAAGTGCAAGTTCCCTCATGGCAGCGACTGAAAAGATTATCCTCGCTGGAGGTTGTTTTTGGTGTATGGAAGCCCCGTTTGAAAAGGTGGAAGGTGTTAAAAGTGCAGTAAGTGGCTATACTGATGGACATGTTAAAAACCCAACATACCAAGAAGTTTCAAGTGGGAGCACGGGCCATGTTGAAGCGGTGGAAATTACCTTTGATAATAATAAAGTAAAGCTAAATGATATTTTAGAAATTTTTTGGAGACAGATTGATCCAACAGACAGTGGCGGACAATTTGTGGATCGTGGTGAACAATACACCACAGGGATTTTTTATTTTAATGATGATCAAAAAAAGATTGCCCAAAATTCAAAAGAAAAACTTATAAAATCAAAACGCTTTAAAAAAGAAATTGTCACCCCCATTAAAAAAGCAAGTGCTTTTTATCCTGCAGAGGACTATCACCAAGACTATTATAAGAAGTCCACCATTAAGTATAAATTCTATCGCTATCGCTCAGGACGTGATCAATTTATTGATAAACACTGGGGTGAAGAAAGAGATTATAAAGTACCAGAAAGAACAATTAGTTCAGATGATAAAATTCCTAGTAAAGAGGAATTAAAAAAGATGCTTACTCCTATGCAGTATAAAGTCACACAAGAAGAAGGAACGGAGCCTCCTTTTAAAAATAAGTATTGGGATAATAAGGCACAAGGTATCTATGTAGACATCGTAAGTGGTGAGCCTTTATTTAGCTCAACTCATAAGTATAAATCAGGAACAGGATGGCCTAGTTTTTATCAAACAATTGAAAAAGAAAATATTATCGAAAAAGAAGATACTCACTTTTTTATGACAAGGACTGAGGTAAGGTCTAAAAAGGCCAATAGCCACTTGGGTCATGTCTTTGATGATGGTCCCTCTCCTACAGGCCTTCGGTATTGTATAAATTCTGCGGCCTTAAAATTTATTCCCAAAGAAGAATTAAAGGCCAAAGGCTATGGAAAGTATCTTGAATTATTTAAGAGTGATGCAAAGTAGTAAAATATTTTAATAGATCGGGGTAAGTGAAGTCAAAACTCTTCACTTCCGCTCGCATTGAACTTATCAATCGATCTGGTGTTTCATCTTTAATAAATTCCCACTCTTTTTGATCTTTAATAATAGCTTGGTAGAAGTCTTTCTTAGTATAGCTTAAAGGAGCTATAAGATTATAAGTATCAGCTTGATAATTCTCTCTTAAAATAAAGCGAGCAAGATCAAAGGTATGAATATAGTTAATATGGTTTTGAATCCCTTTAATTGTTTTAGACTTTTTAAAGAAATTTACTGGATCTCTCCCCTCATCCACTAACCCTCCAGGACGAATAATCACACAGTCTTTATCACTTAAGTATTTCTCGCAATCTAAAAGGTAGGAACCACTTCTAGGCATTCCATCTAGTGGAGAAGATTCATTAATATTACCAATGCCATAAACTGAAGTAGATGAAACAAAGAGACAAGTTTGATCTTTAGCTAAAAGTGGTAATAACTCTTTTAAAAAGCTTAAAAGTTTCTCTTGAGGAGGAAAGTTGATCACAATTCGATCATAGCTACTTATATCAAAGAGCTCATCGCCTAATTCAAATTGAATACTTTTATTAACTAATTTATTTATTGGTTTGGGAGAACGAAAGGTTCCGTGAATAAGAAATTTTTGGCAATTGGCCTCAATAATTTTAGAGGCCAGGTGTCCTAGACCAAAGATTAATAATCTTGGTTGCATTAAAAGTCAGAGATAAAATCCGCTAATTCAGCATCATCAATAAATGGATTTCTATTTCCTTGAATCTGCTCAATAATATCATTTCTTCTTCTTTCATCATCATCAACTGGATCACTATTATTCCATGCTCTTAGGATAACTTCTTCTGTATAAGAAATTCTTAAATCATATCTTAAAGAGAAGTAGAATAATGCACGAGCAACGTTACCTTTATGATCTTCTGGTGGCTCAAACCCACGTGTTCCATTAGCATATCCAGAAAGACTTAAATCACAACCATTAACTGGTTCAGCATTCTGAGCGTTTAACTCTTGAAAAATAACATTTCCACGAGTGCTATTAGCTCTTGATTGTGTTGGATATAAATGGTGAAGGTCTGCTTTTTGAAATGATTTTGAACGAGAAGTATTAAAACGTGATTGAGGCCAAGTGTGTTCGATATTTACATCTTGATGGCTTGGCATATTGTTTGGACCAACTCTCTTTCTAAAGCTTTGGTGACAATAAACATCCTCTACATAATAGCCAAGATTATCTTTTTTAAGATGAACCTTTTGCATTATGTACTGTCTTGCTTGTGAATAACTCGTAAGAGGTCTATGTCCATCTCTGGTCATACTTGTAAGTTCTGTACGGTAATATTCATCTGGGCTAGCTTGGGCAGAGAAAGAGAAAACAAATAAACTGATAATCATTAAAGTTTTGCTAATACGTTTCATAACTTCTCCTAATAAGTAAGTATGAAACTTTTACATGATTCGAATTAAAATTTCAAAAAAAAACTTTGTTAAAATTAAGTTAGGACTAATATTGACTTATTGAGTTATAAGATATCAAGCTTCTTCAACAAGATTTCAGGTACTTCCACATCTACAGCTGGTGCGGAGCCCTTAGCGAGAGGTCTTTTTGAGTCTTCAGTATAAGGATCTAATTTATCCCATTCGCTATCTGCAACTTTTTCTGCTTTTTCAATTCTTTCAGTAATTTTTTTAAACTCAGCTGTATTTGCCTTAATGGCCTTTTTCATTTCATCAAAATTAACATTCATTTGTGCCATTGATTGATTAAATGCTTTTACAGTCTTTATATTCATAGAATATCTATCGGAACAACCTTGTACTTTCTTGAGTAATTTAGTTAAATGGTTTGTAAATTTAATAAGATAGAGGTTTACCATGAGAAATATAATTATATTTATAGTCGTTTGTTTATTTACATTAGCTTGTAACGAGCGCCCTGAAGGTCTAGACAAAAGACTTAAGACTTATAAGTATCCACACAAAACAAAGCTTTTTAAGTTTCTTTCTCAAACCCAGAAACTTGAAATGGCCTATATGTATATTAAGCCCGCAAAAGAAAAAGATAATGGAAAAACATTCTTATTAATTCATGGAAAGAACTTTTCAGGCGCTTATTACGAAGAAACTATTAATCTTCTAAAAGAACAAGGTTACACAATTATTGTTCCAGATTTAATAGGATTTGGTCGAAGTTCAAAACCCGTTAATTATCAATATAGCTTTCATAACTTTGCTCACTCTTTAAAGAAACTGCTGGATTGGTATAAAATAGAAAAGACCAGTGTACTTGGTCATTCAATGGGTGGAATGGTTGCAACTCGTTTTGCACTTCTCTATCCACAATATACTGAGAAGTTATTTCTTCTTAATCCAATTGGCCTAGAAGATTATCGACTCTTTGCTCCTTATAAGAGTGTGGACGAAATTTATAGTGCCCAATTAAGTACGACTCCAGAAAAAGTAAAAAATTATCAATTAAAAAGTTATTACGATAATAAGTGGGATTCAAAGTATGATCACTGGCTGCAATTACAAACTGGTTGGATCAAAGGACCAGACTGGAGACAATTGGCCTATATTTCTGCTCTAACTTCTGAAATGATTTACACTCAACCTGTTGTTTATGAATTTGATAAATTACAAATTCCAACAGTATTAATCTTAGGAGATAGAGATAGAACTGCATTAGGTAAAGCTGATGTCTCTGCAGAAGTTTTAAAAACCATCGGTCAGTACCAATTATTAGGACCAAAAATAGATGCAATGATCCCTAACTCTAAACTTTATATGTTAGAGAACATTGGGCATCTGCCACATATTGAAAACTTTCAAATGTTTAAACAGGTTTTTGAAAAAGAGATATAATTATTTCTTAAGCTTTTTTTTCATATTTTCTTGATACTGCTTGAGAACTTCAGGATCAATATCTGTTGGCTTTAATTGTTTAAATGAACGAGCAGTTTTTTTAAACTCTTCACACTCATGCTTGGCGCCATCAACTTCTACGGGGATATTTTTACGGCCATCTTTCATCCATACAATTTCAGTTCCACAATACTTACATTTTGACATGCTGATCCTTTAAATAGTTTCTAGTATTATACAAATAAAATGGGAAGGCCCAAGGAGAAAAGTTCTCCTTGGGATATTTGATTAGCTTCTTTTAGGAATACTGTCGATATAGCAAACATACGCTTTGCATAATTTGCTATCTTGCTTTGACTTTTGATCAGACGCTTTCTCAGCTTCTTTATTCATGTCCAAACTTGCACATGACGCTAAGAAAAGTGTTGTTAAGATTAATAGAGTTTTCATATTTCCTCCTTAAAACCATCATAAGATGAGCTCTAACTAAAGGAAAATTGATAATCTTTATGCCTTTATAGATAAGACTTATAATTGCTTTTTTACTCTATAAAGGGCTCCACTATCAGTTGAAAAATAGAGAAAACCATCACTTGACGCTCTGAGCATTCTAAAACGCTCCGACATATCTTTGAAAAGCTCAACCTCTTTAGTCACCTTTAAATTCTTATCAATGCTTAACATTCTAATATGTGCACTTGAAAGATTGGCGAGAAATAATTGATCTTTAAATATTTTAATTTTATCTAAATTATAATAGGCCATTCCAGAAGGAGAAATTGAAGGAACCCAATAATGTAGAGGCTGTTCCATCCCAGCTTTTTTCTCACTCCCAATACTTGGCCCATAGTATTCACTTCCATAGGTGATCACAGGCCAGCCATAATTCTTTCCTTTTTGAATAAGATTTATTTCATCTCCACCGCGAGGACCAAATTCAGCCTCAATAATTTTGTCACCTATAAGGGTAATTCCTTGTGGATTACGATGACCATATGAATAGATTGCAGGTCTATCTTTAGAGACATTATTTTCTGGATGCGGCTCTCCTTTAAGTGTTAGGCGCAATACACTTCCATTATCAAACTTTAAAGACTGTGCCTTATCCCTCTCACCTCTCTCCCCAACTGTCATATAAAGAGCTTCATCTTTGATCAGTAAACGAGAACCAAAGTGTCTTCCAGCATCTCCACCAGCATTTGAGATATAGATATCTTTCAGCTCTATTAACTCACCATTTGACCACTTTCCACGGGCCAAGGCCGTAACCACATTATCTTCCTTAAGCTCTTTTGAATATGTTATATAAACATATTCTTTGTGAACCAGAACATCTAAAAGACCACCTTGTCCGCCTTTTTTATACTTAGGTGTTGTTAGTTCTTTAGACTTTTTTGTTTCTAAATTATAATAAACTAATTTCTTTTTCTTATGACTAATAATGAGCTCATTAGGACTTAGAAAATCAAATCCCCAAAGTGCGGCGACACTCACCATCGCCTTGGCATAAATGAGCTTTTTCTGTATCAC
>CAJXHA010000187.1 GCA_913053615.1 uncultured Bacteriovoracaceae bacterium
TCTCTTTTTAATAAATCTAATTATAAAAAAATAAAAGAAATTCATCCTGATTTAATTCTTGGCTACTCTGATATTCAAAAAGATATAGCGAGAGATCTGATCGAAATGGGCTATAACGTGTCCATTAGCAATCATCGCAATATCCAAGGAATTCTTGATTATATCTATCAATTAGGACTGATGGTTGATGCGAAAACCGAGACAATAAATCTTATTGACAGGCTTTTGGCAAAGATTAATGAGGCCCAAAAATTGACAGAAAATTTACAAAGAAAACCCAAAGTATACTTCGAAGAATGGGATGAGCCTCGAATTTCCGCCATTGGCTATGTCTCAGAATTGATTCAGCTTTGTGGTGGAATAAGTATTTATCATGAGAACTCTCAGAATATATTGGCAAAGGATCGTATAGTAGAGGACTTGACAACTATCGAATCGAACCCAGATTTAATTATAGGCTGCTGGTGTGGCAAGAAAGTACGTCTTGATCAAATTAAGTCCAGATCAGGGTATGATAAGATAAAGGCAGTCCAAAATAATAATGTGATTGAAGTTGAGCCTGAGATTTTTTTACAACCAGGACCAGCGCTTTTAATAGATGGAATTGATATAATGTTAAATATCATTAAAGAATGGAGTGAGAATTATGAATAATTTGTTTTTAATTTTTAGTATTCTTTTTTCTCTTAATCTTTTTGCTCAAAATACTCATGATGAGCTTATTCAAAAATTTATTCAACAGCGTCGTCAAATGATGGAAGAGATGATGAAGGCCTTTGATGATGACGACTTCTTTAAAGATGATGACTTTGGTGATGATCAAATGTTTCAACAATTAAAAAAACACGGTATTGGTGGCTTCGCTTCATTTAAGTCTTCAGGTAATAATGTGGCGGTAGAAGAAAAAGTAAAAGAAGATGGATCTATCGATGTGGTGATAACACCTAAGAGTGAAAATATTAACCTTGATATTCAAACTAAGGATAATCGCATTACAATTAAGAGCGAAACTAAAGTAAGTGAAGAAAATGAAAGTGAGTCAGGAACGTCTCAAGTTTATTCTTCATCTAGTTTTTCTAGCTCAGTTAGAATACCTGATGGATATCACGCAGAAAATCCTAAGCAAGTGGATAAGAGTATAGTCATTACACTCGTACCTGATAAGGGAAATAAACTGATCAAAGATTCAAATGGGAGAGTACCCATTAAAAAGAAAGATGGAGAAAAAGTTATTTAATAACTTAGCCCTTTTTCCACTCAGGAATAGCTTCAACTTCAGCGCGTATTTTCTTATAGGAATAAAGCCTATCAAGGATGATTCTATTTTCAAATTTATCCTCATCTAATTCATTAAAGGCACAACCTTTTGAATTTTCCTCATGACGACAGTCCTTAAATTGACATGATTCCATAACATCAATGAGATCAGGAAAGTAGAGGTGGAGTTCATTTTGATCAAAGTCTTGTAGTGAAAGTGAGCGGATACCTGGAGAGTCAACAATGAGAAAGTCTCCACAATCAACCATTTCCGCCCATGTTGTTGTATGGGCTCCCTTATTAACACCTTTGGCCAGATCTCCACTTACAAGTTTGGCCTTACCCGAACTTAATGCATTTATAAGTTTTGACTTACCAACTCCTGATTGCCCAAGAGTAATCGTAACTCGATTTTGAATAAGATCTTTAAGTTCATTAAAGTCTGGACAAGTTTCTGGCTTAGTAGAACTCACAAAGAAACTTCTCGCTCCTAAACTCTCAAAACGAGCTCTTTCAAATTCAGGATCAAATTGATCATCAAATTCATCCATTTTATTAAAAATAACGATAGCTGGAATTTCCCATTCAATGGCCCTTAAAAGATATCGATCAATTAAATAAGGCTTATAAGGAGGACTTGAAATAGAAGTAACAATTAATAAACAATCCACATTACTAGCGATAACTTTCTTCTTATTTTCACGAACAATTCGGCGATAAACTTCATTCTCTCTTTCAATCACTTCATGGATTTCATATTGAATTTCATCACCGCTCTCATTGAGCATAAGGCGTACATTATCACCAACAACGGGATGATTCTTCTTTAAAACCTCACGCATAGACACTGCCTGAACGATTTCATCGCTTGCTTCTAGTTTGCATTCAAAGCGTCTTTTGCCTGATTTGTAAATTTTTGCCCTAAATTCCTTATGCATAGTTTCAATATAATCCAAAATAAACAATGTAAGAAGTATAAAGTATTGATATTTATCTAAAATCTTTATTGACAGATAAGCTCAAAGCCTATAATTTTCTAAGTCTATCAAAAACGCAGTCGTAGCTCAGCTGGATAGAGCATCCGCCTTCTAAGCGGACGGTCAAAGGTTCGAATCCTTTCGACTGCGCCATTTTTTCTTGTAATTTTCACTAGTTATTTTTCGCAAAAGTATACTTTATATCTAATTTAACTTCGTAATTATCTATTAAATACACTCGTTGAAGATCCTGCTCAGTAAATGTTTGGTCTATTTGATAAAAGTGATGCATGCCAAAGCTTTGAAGGTGATTGAGATGGTAGTCATTGAGGTTTGGTGTCCCTGCTTTCATAGACTTGACCATAATCACTCCTGTCCAAACTCCATATTTTCTCTTCTTTTTGGAATAGAATACATTCTCAATTAATTTATTTTGATAAGGGTAAAAATATATTCCGCGAGACTCATAAAGAGCATCTTCTTTGCGTGCACGATTGGTTCCATAAAGACCCTTTACTAAAGATAGATCTTCTATTGGCAGCTCTTGTAGCTTAAAACTACTAAGTTTAGTATCAAAGCTAGGGATTACTGTTTTATCTTTTTTAAATGGTTGAGACTTTGGTAGAGTACTTAGAGGAGTTGGAGCAGCTAGAGAAGCAATTTTTCTTTTATGCTTTTTTTGCTGATATGTTTTTATAGTTTTCTCTCTTGAGTGTTTTATGCTTTTGCTATCGACAGCTTTTTTCTTTTTTGTTTCATATAAAAAGAAGTAACTAAAACTTAAACTTAGTAAAATAAGTCCAACAAATCCGATTAGAATATGTTTTTTATTATTTTCTTTAATAGGTAAATCCTAATGTTGTAATTTCAGATTGATTCTCATTTAGATCTATCGCCCTAATATGAAAATTATAAGTCTCTCCGGCCTCTAAGGCATAGAGTCCATATTCCCCACTAATACTTGTTAAATTAATTGTTAGTGCTTGAGTGGTTGACCAATGTGGAGCTAGACAGTCATCAGCACTTGATTGGTTTATACAAACTTCATATCTTAAAAGATCTGAATCCGTATTTGCTTCCCAAATAAAATCACCTGCTGAAACATATTCAACGCCTTCGACCTCATTTGGTTCGACTAAGTCTGAGTTATTAGGGTCTTGATGACCTGTAAAGGATATACTCCAGCTGTTCAGTGTACCGTCTATTATAGCTTCTGCGTCTAGAACTTTTATTGTCCATTCACCTTTTACATCTTCTCCATAAAAAGCATTCGAAAGAAAATATTTATTATCAATATCAAACTCAACAATATTGCTATTAATATGCATTAACTGAGATATCGTCCCACTAGGAGAGGTAATTTCAATTCCAAGATCAGAAGGGTAGAAGTGAGAGATGTCCACCTTTACTCTTACTGTTTCGACTTTAAAGTTATGTGCATCAACTTCAATTGTATCGGTAACTCCGTTAACATCAAAGTCTGGTATATTGGCTGCAGGATAAGATGAATAGTATTCATGTAAGACTTCATTATGAGTGTAAATCACTGGAGGAAGAAAGCTTCCTTCTTCAACTTTTTCTATGGCCTCAATAACTGCTGCTTCTGCATCCGGAAGTCCAAATCCGTAGCGATTACTAAACTTATATCCAGCGGCGTTGGTAATCCAACCTCTATCATAAACATAATTAGTAAGATCATCACCAAGTAGGTGAGATAAATTTACCTCACCAGGATTAATTACTCTTACCGTATTTATAATGTGGTGTTTGACATCTCTATAAGAGCAGCCTGTACATGCCGATTTTACCAATGAGAAAATTCCACTTACGATGGGAGCTGCGAATGATGTTCCAGTACCCATTGAGTAACTATAGTCACAGTCTTCGTTATCTGCATCTTCCCCTTTTTCAAAGTCTAAAGCAGAATCTACAGTTGCACTACCTTCTCCACAACCAGCGATGTCTAAGGACATAATTGGATTTCCATTGATTGCAATGTCTTCACCACCAGGGGCAGTAAAAGTTAGATTACTTCCTGGGCTAGAGTAAGTGGTCATTGTACCTCTGGCAGACATTGCCCCAACTACAATAGATTCATGAATTGTATTTTCTTGAGAGTAATTTGAATTTCCTAGAAAAAAACCACTACCTCCACAAAGTGAGGCGTATCCCCAATAGTCATTTCCCGATGAAATAACATAGATATAGTCATTAAGATTAGCATTTATCGATGTAACAAGGCTACTGATACTCCACTCATAAGAAAAGGTACATTGATTAGTACCAAAGCTATAATTATAAATTGTATCTTTGGGAGCAGATATTCTATTTAATAATTCCTTATATGTACTTTGGCTACTTTCAACATAGTTATAACCAATTAAATTCGCCTTTGGTGCAATCCCATAGATACCAATTTCATTATCTTTTTTTGCACCAATTAGGCCCATAACGAAAGTGCCATGATTACTATTTGAAGTACTTGTTGGATCCGAACCTATAACTGTTTGTGAGAGAATAAAGTTGATACTATTTCTGTAGTCTGTACTACCTTTTAAATCAGGATGATCTAAATCGATTCTGCCATCAGATACGACGACATTATTAATATTTCCAATTATTTCTGAAAATTGCTGTGCGTTTCCTAGGTTAATATCATTACCCGCAATTTGAGGGGTAACGGCAAAGTCATTACGACCTTGATTATCTATATGCCACATATATTTTAAAAGTGGATCATTGGGAGTGGAAGTATCAATGTCTGAAAAAATATTTTCTTCTTCATCTTCAATTATAATGTCAGGTACTTCAATTTCAGATGGAGAATCATCTAGATTTGCCCTAGGAGTACTTGGTCTTTCAAATTCTTCTCTTTCTGTGCAGGCGAGAAGGCAAAGTAAGGTGAATAGAATCATTAATGATTTTAGCAATCTAACTCCTATATCTATATATTCTATTCGGCATTTAAGACATATTTTTAAACTTAAGAAATCAACTATTCTTAAGGTTTGTATTCATAATTACAGATACTTAGGAACTACGGAAAAGTAATCGTCACTGAGATATAGCCTGTTTGGTTACTTAAAGCATTTGCACCAACATGATTATCGATAAGACGAGAGTCCATGAGGTAGCGCTTAGAGTTTTGTAATAAGGTTATCTGTTGAGTGATAAGAGGTGAGTTCATATCATCATCAAGAGATGCTAATTGCATTTCAAAAATCTTGCGATTGATTTCTCTTTCAATGAAAGATGTTTTTGAAAGATTGATTATTCCACCATCGAATTCAATGCGTCTTTTTCCTCTAAGATTCCAGGCAATATCTAAGTCGGGAAGTTCGGCTGATCTACTTTGATTTTGTTCAGGACTTAGGTTTTCAAGATCAATTTGATGCTTTTCAGGAATATCACTATTAAGAAACATGGTTTTGATTAGCATTCTATTTTTTTCAAGAAAATCTAGCTCCGTTACTTCTGTTAAACGAGATAACTCGTTTGGATCATATGCATAAGGTTTTGGTACTTCTTCAGACTTTGGTTTTTGAATAAGTTTTAATACGGCCGGCTTAAACTCAAGCCCCATTTCTGTTATTTCGTATTGAAAAAAACCTTCATGAACTTCTATTTCATTCTCACTTATTTGAGTAAAACGAAGTGCATAGAAAGGTTTAAAGCCAGGATTTATACTGGTCGTTATTTGATCTAAGTCGGTAAAGTACTCATGAAAGTTTTCAGGAAGTATGTGTTCAAGCGAGTAGCAGTCTTCATTTGATTCTTGCGAGGCGTATTGGTGAAGACCAATATTTTTGGGAGTAATTAAATTTAAAGTCACACCTTCTTGTGCTAAAAGACATGTGCTTAAAATCAATAGTGAGAAAAATAGGTAATTCACGGTAAACTTATCGGATATTTAGGTAATATTTAAAATAAATTCATAAATTAATTTAGGGCCAACTACTTGATATTATTTCCAGTCTTATTAAAATAGATCTATGTTTATTATTCTCTTTATTGTTGGAAGTATATTTACTCTTATTGGTTTATTATTTTTCAAAAAATATTCTTATTATAAGAAACATGGAAATATGATTCGTGGAAGTGTGATTGGTATTGAAGAATACACCTCAAGAAGCGGTTCTAATAATAGTCGTTCTACCTATTATGCTCCTATTATAGAGTTTCCTTTTGAGGGAAAGAGCTATCTTTTTAAAGATGGGGGCAGCTCTAATGGTTTGAGTAAGTATAAAATCGGTCAAAGTGTAAAGTTACTTTCTCACCCTAAAGGGCCAGAATATATTTTCTTACCTGGTGGTGTGAATAAGATTAGCTGAATCTTGGTACGTTTGTTGCACTTTGAG
>CAJXHA010000188.1 GCA_913053615.1 uncultured Bacteriovoracaceae bacterium
ATCCAAAAACAAGGATGTTTTTAGCTATTCATCCCCATACTAGTGTCCCAGTTTTTAGTCTTCCAACTCTTTCGATTTTTTAAAGATATAAGTCATCCCCATAAAGGCAACGGTATTTTCAGCATTTTTAAATAATGGGGAGTCACGCATTTCGGCTTCTCGATAATCACTATAACGAACACCTAGAAAGAGTCTAAGGTTCTCAGTTCTTAAAAGAAAGCCTGCCGAGTGATCGTACCCAAGAAAGCCACCTTTCGCATTATAGCGAGGTCGATTTGTTCTCTCGTCGCGCTCTTTAACTTCATAAAAATAGTCACTATAACCCTCATCAAGATAATTTAAACTAAGCCAATAATTAAATTCCCAATGAGGACTTAGTATTCTTTCGAATTGAAACTCTGGGCCAGTAATAGTTCCTTGGCGTTTCACAAAAAAATCTAATTCCATAAAATTTAAATTGGTTGCAAATGCTCCTCGCAAGGGAAGTTGTACTCGAATCCGACCTGTTTCATCTTTATAAAATTCATAGGCTATTCTTGGACCAACTTCAAAAAGAAAGTCTAAATCATCCATGCCTTCACGGGTCTTATTTCCACTTGAGGTTGCAGGAAAATTTCCACCAAAGCTAAATTCTATTTTTAAGCTTTTTGATTGATTAAAGATTGCTCTTGTTCCTTCATCATCACTTCGAAAATTCTTTCCACGATAACGAAAAAAAGGAATCACCAGCCAGCGTGCTCGAAAATTTTCTGAACCTGGGTAATCGGGAAGTTGAGAGTAAAAACCCCCAGCACCAACTTCGTAAAGAGAGCGTTTCACTCGAGTATCTTCTTGTGCTTGAATTACTTGAATGAATAAAACAACTAATAAAACTAACTTCATGGAATCTAAGCATAAAGCAAAATTTTCCTCTTTTCATCATAATAATGAGGGCATTTTTTACCGATAGGAAATTCGTACCCATGGGTTAGGGTACATGACGTCAAGAGTTCATGGAGGACTTATTACAGCTAGCGTAGGCGCACAGGCCAAATTAGCCATTCGCTACCAAACCCGGCATACCGAAGCTCTCAAAAACGATAGTGGGAGACTAGCCACCGGGAAGAGGATCAATAAAGCAGCAGACGATGCTGCCCGTCTCGCAATTTCAACAAAATTGAATGCTCAAACACGTGGTAAAGGACAGGCCATGCGTAATGCTAATGATGCAATTTCATTAGTGCAAATGGCAGAAGGTGGCTTGGGAGAAATTTCAAATACCATTACTCGTCTACGTGAACTGGCGATCCAATCTGCCAGTGATACTATCACTGATAGTGAGCGTTATATGCTCGATCTTGAAAATAACAGATCAAAAGATACTATTAATCAAATTTCTGGTACTAATATGCTCTTTGGACATCAATTATTAAAAGGTCAAAGTAGAACACTTGATCTACAAATTGATTCTGGCTCAAGCGGTTACTCCCGAGTGCAAGTTAGTCTTGATGATCTAGCACAATCCACTGATGCCCTAGGGATTAGTTCTATTCGCTTAGATAGTAAAAGAGGTGCTCAAGAGGCACTAGAGTATCTGGATAAAGCTATGGATAAAGTTTCTGGAACCAGAGCGAAACTAGGTGCTCTTCAAAAACGTTTTATCTCTACCACTGATAAGTTACAAACAGATATTCATTCATTTAAGGCAGCAGACTCTAGGCTGATGGATACTGACTTTGCTAAGACTACTGCAGATATGACTATTAATAAGATCAAAGAGTCGGTTACTACAAGTGTGCAAGGACAAGCTAACTTTGATATGCAACAGGCCCTTAAATTAATAGGCTAGTCCCACACCAAATTACTCGAAAAATTTTCCGATCCCATTAACCGAGTTAATCACTTTCGCACTATTCGACCGAAACAAATTTGAGCTCTGTCTTGATTTCAGGAGCTCATGGATATTAGCTTTTTACCACAAGGAGGTTAGAGAGGCTGGTAATGATCGAACATAGATGTTCATCAATGCAAGGAAGCAGCTTATGAAAAAAGGATTGTAAAAAAACCTTTATTACATTTAACTGAAATTTTTTGCCGGTTCGATTACCTGACATAATCGCTTGAGCCATTTCGTACCGAGACGAAATTGGGACTCTATCCAAAAATATTGGGTGAGCAAAAAAGGCGGTTATTTTTGAGTAGAATTAAAGATTCTTCTCAGACATTAAGAGCTAATCGGGCCCTGTCTAAAACCAGACAGCGAATCGAGAAGAGTGCAGGAAAACTTGCAAGTGGTAAACGTATTACCTCTGCCAGCGATGATGCTGCGGGATTAAGTATTGCTACAAATATGCAATCTGAACTGCGTACTAAAAGACAGGCAACTCGAAATGCAAATGATAGTATTTCTTTCATGCAAGTGATGGAAGGTGGTATACGCTCTATCAATAATTTAATCATTCGTGTGCGTGAGCTTGCAGTTCAGTCTGCAAGTGATACTGTGTCTAATCAAGAGCGAGGATATCTTCATCGCGAGGCCAATGGATTAATAAAAGAAATTTCACGTATAAGTGAAGTCAATCAAGTAAACTCTCAACCTCTTATGCGAGGAGAAGACAAAAGCTTAGATATTCAAGTTGGTGATGATAATAACTCCTCATCAAAGCTTTCATTTAATCTTAAAGAAATGGCACACACTGCTTATGCTTTAGGTATTTATGATATAAGTCTTGATACTCAACATCACGCAAATATTTCAATGTATAAATTAGATAATGCTCTAAGAGAGACAAGTAAATCCCTTGCAAAAATTGGTACATTCCAATCGCAAATTAAACATGCCATTAATGGATTAGAGACGACAACTTTGAATGTTGATGAAGCTAGGTCTCGAATTGAAGATGCAGATATTGCACAAACTGCTTCAGAAAACATTACTCAAAAAATAAAACTACAAAATCAAATGGCAGCTCACTCTACGAGTCAGGCTCGTATTGCAACTTACTTAAAACTACTTGATTAGAATTAAGTCCTAGACAATTTCCTCACTTCTCATTAAAAACATTGCATGCAAACTTTTCCAAAATACTTATTCTTAGTTCACCATCCCATAATTAATAAAAGGGGAGATATCGTTACTACCTCTGTAACGAATTTAGATATTCATGACATTGCTAGAAGTGCCCGCACATTTGGCTTTGAAGGTTATTTTATTATTACCCCGGTTAAGAAGCAGCATGAACTCATTAAATCAATTCTAGATCACTGGAATACTGACACTGCGAATCAATACAATCCTGATCGTCAGAGTGCTCTTTCGTTTATACAAGTTGCCGATTCTATTGAAGCTGCTCAGAAAATTATTGAGGAGCGTCATGGAAAACCTGCACTGCGTGTTGTGACGGGAGCAAATTTCAAAGAATATAATGGAAAAGAAAATGATTTATGCAATCAGTTAAAGATTGACAATAGGCCTATGATACTGATATTTGGTACAGGCTGGGGATTACATGCCTCTGTCACGGAGAGTGCAGATTTTAAACTTGAACCAATTTTTGGATCAAGTAGTGATGGTTATAATCACTTATCTGTTCGAAGTGCTGTCGCGATTTATTGCGATCGAATTAGCAGAAGCCTCTGAGTCCATAACTTTTACCCGCCCCTCTGATGGAGCACTCGAAGTAAAGTCCATTGTGACAGTAGAGAAAGCTAAGATATTTAAGGACGGAGACTTTTTTAAGGAGTCATTATGAATTTAGTTGATACGGTTAACAAAAAGTATCTATCACCAAACGCTGAAAAATTTCCTGAGTTTAGAGCAGGGGATACTGTTTCAGTTTCAGTTAGAATTACAGAAGGTAACAAGTCTAGAATCCAATTATTTGATGGTGTTGTTATTGCTACTAAAGGAAATCAAAAAGACATTCAAGGTCACTTTAGAGTAAGAAAAATGTCTTCAGGTATTGGTGTTGAAAGAATTTTTCCTTACCATTCACCAAACGTTGAAGCTGTTAAGGTTTTAAAGCGTGGTAAAGTTAGAAGAGCGAAGCACTTCTATCTTAGAGAGAGAACAGGTAAAGCTGCAAGAATCACTACTGATTACTCTCAAAAAGCTCAAGCTAAAAAGAATAGCTAAAAAACAAATAAGAAAATTTAGGCCTCCTTTTGGAGGCCTTCTTATTTAAGCACAAATAAAAACACACAATGCAATTCGATTTAAATTACTTTGAAAATTATCAATATATTATAGGCTGTGATGAAGTGGGCAGAGGTCCACTAGCTGGTCCGGTAGTTGGTTGTGCTGTTAAAATAAATCGAGATGCTCTTTCAAAATTAACTGAACTAGGTTTAACAGATTCAAAAAAACTTAGTGATAAGAAAAGAGCAGATATTATCAAAAAGCTTCAAATTAAATTTCTCTTAAATAAGAAAGTGAACATGCCTGATTTTTCTTTCTGTCTATGGGAGCATTCACCAATTGAGATCGATGAAATGAATATCTTGCAGGCTAGCTTAAGTTGTATGTCTAAGTGTGCAAGTACTTTAATGGAAGAAAGTTGTATTACCCTTATTGATGGAAATAAAGAATTTAAAGAATTCACTCACCCGCAAGCAGCAATTGTGAAAGGGGACTCTAAGAGTTTGGCCATTGGTCTGGCTTCAGTGATTGCAAAAGTGTATCGAGATAATTTAATGAAAGAATATGCTGAGAAGTTTCCTGGTTATGGACTTGAGAAACACGCAGGCTATCCCACCAAGTTTCACAAAGAGGCCATTAAGAATCTTGGAATTACACCCATTCATAGAAAAACTTTTAAGGGCGTAAAAGAATTCATTTAAGAAAAATCTTTCATTGAGTTTTAGTTTTTAGGCCATGCTCTCACTCCTATGAGATACCTGCATGATGCTCGGGCAAAGGTTTGAACAAGATATATCAAAAGACTTTCATCAAAGAGGAATTCCTATTCTGATTTCTCCAATGCTCTTACGTAAAAAGGGGCTTGGACAAATTGATCTTGCCCACTTAGTGAATAATAAAGTTATAGTCTATGAGATAAAGTCTTCAAGGATTGGTAAGCAATCTCTGTATAGGGGAAAACAAATTACCAGATTAAGACGCTCTACTTTTTGGCTTGCGAGAATATTCAAAAAGCATGCACAGCTTAAAATTATTGCCAAAAGATGAGTTCATTTCTACACTTTAAGTATGAAAAAACTAATTCTCTTTTTTATTATTTTAACTAGTTTAACTTTTCCACCTAATGCACATGCAATGGACCCTAAGGCCAAGGCATTCGGGATTATGTGTGCTTATGGTACGGTTGGGGGAGCTTTACTTGGTTTTGCATCAATGGCCTTTGGAGCAAATTCGAGAGCGATTGCTCAAGGTGCGTCCCTAGGTTTATATGCTGGTATTATATTTGGATCATATGTTCTCACTTCTTATAAAGATCCTAATGCGCCTGATAATTATGATGATCCATATGCTCCACCAGAGGGAGTTGATCCCTACGCTCCACCTCCAGGCAGTGGATATGGAACACCTGGTGGTTACGGCGCACCAGCTGGTTATGGTGCTCCACCTGCAGGCGGCGGTTATGGTGCACCAGCAGGCGGTGGTTATCAAGGCGGCGGAGGATATGCTCCTCCAGCTGAAGCGGAAGACCAAGGTGGTTTTTTTGGTCCACCAAATAGGGCCTTAGAAATTCAAAATGAATATCTATACAATTACCAATTAAAGAAAGGCTCGAGAACGCCACCTCTTTATATGAATTTAGTTAACGTTCAGTTTTAGAATAAAAAAAGGGGAGTCAAAGCTCCCCATTTTTATAAGAAATTTTAATTAATTTTTTTTATTGTTCAAAAGTTCTTTTTCTATTACCAAAAGCTGTATTTAAATTTTCAGAAGCTTCATCATCAATACCTAATTCATCCCAAACAAGATCAGCTTCAGCGAAAGAGAAGAGTCTAAAAATCTTTTTAAATTCTTTACTTACATTTGAAAGACCAATGCGTTTCGCGTGATCCTTATTCATTGTTTCAACTGTTTCAACAAAGTGACAAATACCAGAAGAACCCACGAAGTCGATACCACCAAGATCAATTGTAATCTTTGAATGAGGATTTTCTTGTACTAATTGTTGTAATTCTTCTTTGAATGGAATGCTATGTTCAAATCCAAGATCACCTTCCATTTGAACCGTAATATTACCTAAAGCATCTCTTAGTATGTTGGCCTTCATTGACATGTCTCTCTCTCCTTTACTTAATAAGTGACTTACAAGCTTCTCTATTTTATCATGAAGGGAGATTTGATTTTATAGGGAAAATAATGACGGAGGCCTAGTTTGGCACTAGTATTTTTAACAACTCCAATAGGAAATGATCAAGATATAAGTTTACAAGCATTAGACGCGCTAAAAGACTCGGATATTTTTTATTGTGAAGACACTAGAAAAAGTAAGGACTTATTCAAGCGTTTAGCAATTGATTTAGGAGAAAAGCAATTTTACTCATTTCACGATCACTCTAAGACTGAACAAATCGCTCAAATACTGAGTGCTAGCCAAGATAAGAATATTGTCTATATGAGTGATGCTGGAA
>CAJXHA010000189.1 GCA_913053615.1 uncultured Bacteriovoracaceae bacterium
AATACAGCTCTTTTTACCTTAGCAGCTGAATGGCATACAGCTATTAAACACTTTTCAATTACAAATCATATTTATCAACCAGCAGCAGTTGTTTACTCTCAAAAATTTTGGGACAAGAGATCTGATGCTGAAAAAAAGGTTTTAATGGGTGAGGGAAATGGACTTGCTCCAGGTTCTCGTGCCGCAGTTAGGGCCTTAGGTGATGAGTTAATTGAAGTAATGAAGTCTTCAGATATCAAAATTCATAGATTATCAGAAAGTGATAAACAGGCCTTTAAAGATCTTCTCTTACCAATTCATAAGCAACTTGTAAGCGAAATCGGTGGAGAAGCTCAAAAGATTTATGATCTTATTTTAAAAGCAAAAGAAGAATTTAAGAAAAAATGAAAAAGTTTTTAGCTGGTCTTACAAAGTTTGAAGCGATAGTCGCAGGAATATTAATTGGTCTCTTAAGCCTTTTTGTTATTGGCGATGTTATTGCTCGTGAAGTCTTCACTCATGGTTTTCCATGGGCACAAAAATTGGCCGTAGTGATGATGATATGGGCCGGGTTTCTTGGAGCTGCCTTAGTTGCACAAAAAGCAGGTCACTTAAGACCAGAGATTGCAGATAAACTCTGGGGGGAGAAGAATATACTTCTTTTTGTTCGAGTTCAAAACTTAGCTATTTTACTATTCTCAATCTTTTTTCTAAAGGCCTCTGGAAGTTATGTTTTAGAAAGTATGGACTTTGGTGATGAATCAGTGACCTTACATGTAAAATTATGGGTACTTCAATTAGTTATACCCTACACATTTTTTTCAATTGGATTAAGAAATGTATATTTTATTATTCACCCAAAAGAGCAACTAGAATATAAGAGGGAGTTTAGTTAATGACTTGGCTAATTGTTATTACTTTATTAATCGCTCTTATTTTATTAGGACAACCACTCTTTGTTATCATTGGAAGTTTAACGGCAGGTTGTTATTACTTTATCTCTGAAGAACCAGTCAGTATTGTGATTGGAGATATATTCTATGCCGCTAATAAAGAGATACTCTTAGCTATTCCGCTTTTTGTTCTGGCCGGACAAATAATGACTAAGGGGAGTATATCGACTCGACTTATAAAAATTATGACGACAGCAACAGCTGCTATACCTGCCGGTCTTGCGATGGCCTCAGTACTTTCTTGTGCTATCTTTGCAGCTATTTCGGGTTCAAGTCCAGTAACATTAATTGCTATCGGATCTATTCTTTATCCTGCTTTAAGAGAAGCAGGTTATGATAAGAAACTATCCATTGGTATGCTCTCTGTAGGTGGAACCTTGGGAATAATTGTTCCCCCAAGTATTCCAATGATTATCTTTGCCATTATGGCCAGCGTTTCAGTTGTGGATTTATTTAAAGCAGGGATTGGACCAAGTATTTTATTAATAGGTTTATTATCTATTTATGCTTTTATTAGAGCACCTAAAACAGCACGCGGGACTTTTAACTTAAAAGAATTCTTACATGCTTTAAAAGATGGTGTCTTTGCTCTGATGATGCCTGTTGTAATTTTAGGTGGAATTTATACCGGCTTTTTTACGGCAACAGAGTCTGCGGCAATTGCTGTTCTTTATGCATTATTAGTAGAGCTTTTTATTCATAGGGAGATGAAATTAAAGAACTTCCCTGTAGTCTTTGTGGAAACGGCAGAGCTCTTAGGGACACTTTTTCTTATTTTGATCTTAGCAGTAAGTTTAAATAAATTTATGACTTTTGAAGATATTCCTCAAACTCTAGTCGACTCCATGTCTGCTATGATAAGTTCCAAGGTTACTTTTCTCTTAGTTATCAATTTATTATTACTCATCGTTGGTTGTATTATGGATATAATGAGCGCTATTTTAGTTCTCGCACCAATCCTAACTCCTATGGCAATTCACTATGGAATTGATCCAATTCACTTTGGGATTATTATGATTGTGAATTTAGAGATTGGATATATCACTCCACCAATTGGTATTAATTTATTTGTAGCAAGTGGAATTTTTAAAGAAAATTTAAGTACTGTAATTAAATCCATTGTTCCGTTAATCTTTGTACTTTTAATTGGGCTCTTACTTATTTCTTTTATCCCTAGTATCAGCTTATTTACAGTGGGTTAAAACTTTAATTCGTCTTGCCACTTTTCACTATGTCTAGAGATATCAACTCTCTCATTCATAACCCTAAATCCATCCATGAGGTGTTCATAAGTTGCTTGGTCCTCAATTTCTTTTAATGCATAGGCAATGGCCTCAATAGTACATAGTCCAGCCTCAGAAATTTGTGAGCGAAGGCTATATTCACTCTTTGGTAAGTTCTCTAGTTTAATACATTGAATATCTTTTAAGATCTTCTCGCGACGATAAAACTTCTTTGCTTGTCTCCAAGAGCCATCGGGAACAATTAATTGAATGGGTTTATCAATACTCTTCACTAAGTCCTTGGTGAGGGGAAGTGCATCTTCATGGGGGAATAGGTAAAGAGGATGAAAGTCTTTCTTTATTTCAAAGTTAAAAGGAATTTCTCTATGTCCTCGCATACTGATATCGCAATTATTTAATAAACGTTTTGTTAGGTGGGCAGTATTGGAAGTTAAGAATCTTTCCCGATGATGCATTATGATTGAGACATAAGATTGAGTGTCTTTCTTATGAATCTTTTCACAAAAGCACCATCGGATATTTATTTTACAATTTATGCAACGTTGATCTCGTGTTGCTCTTCTTTTACTCATTTAAAGAATCATTAACATCTTCTTCAATTAAAGATTCATTTATATCTTCGCGACGGCGATGAATATGATCTTTTGCCATATTCTTTTTCTTTGCTAATTGCTTTTCTAATTTAGAAACGACGTCATCAAAAGTTTTGTAAAGATCATCTTTAGTTGAATCAGCATTCAGGGTAAAACCTTTACTCGCAAGTAAAGCATGAGAGTGATGGCCCTCTTTACCTGTACTTAATGTCCATTTTAAATCAAATGAACCTTCAAAGAACTTTGTTAGTTTTTGAGATTTATGTTCTACCATTTCCTTGATAGCTGGAGTTGATTCTAATTGGTGAAAATTGATCTCTAATCGCATGGATCCTCCTTGGTTTCGATCATAGGTAACTATACCAAACATATCACAGCTAGAAACTAATCTTTGTCATTTTCTTGTAAAAAAAGAAAAAGACCTAACTACTTTGCTAGGTCTTTTTTAATGTTATTTTAGGAACTTAAGAAACTCAGAGTCTGAGGATAAAATAAGCTGTGTGTCACGAGATAGAGATTTTTTATAAACCTCCATAGACTTCATAAATGAATAAAACTCAGGAGCTTTTTTAAGTGATCGAGCGTAAATAGCAGTGGCTTTGGCCTCTGCACGACCCTTAATAATTTGTGATTCCTTATAGGCCTCTGATTCAATTTTATTTAAATCTCTTGAAAGTCTACCTTCGATTTCAGCTTTCTCACCTTTACCAATAGATCTGATTTTTTGAGCAATTCTCTGTCTCTCACTAATCATTCTCTCATAAACTTTTACTTCAACAGATTGCTCATAACTAATTCTTCTCAGTTGGACATCGATAAGCTGAATCCCTAAACTTGCAAGCTCTGCATCTGCTTTACTCGCAATCATATCACTGAGTTTCTCACGACCAATAAAGATCTTTTCGATATCACCAGTAATCTCTTCTTCGACTACAGGTAGACCATCAGCTTTTTGCTGCTTGATGGTTGCTTTTTTCTCTTCAATTGATTCAATGATTTGATTTGAGTTTCTTACCGCCTCAACAATATTGTGATTCGAAATAACATCACGAGTATGTCCATCGAGAATTGTATCTAAGCGAGCTTTCGCTCCGTCTTCATTTTGAACTGTTTGAATAAACTTTAGTGCATCAACAATTTTCCATCTAGCTGTGGTGTCGACACGGATATACTTCTTGTCTTTGGTTGGAATCTGGTTTGGATCGCCATCCCAAGAAAGAATTCTTTTATCTACATAACGAACTTCTTGTAGCATTGGTACTTTGAAGTGAAGTCCAGCCTCAGTTATTGGTTCTCCAACAGGCTTTCCAAATTGAGTAACTATCGCTTGCTTTCCTTCAGTGAGAGTATAATATCCTGAATTGAAAACTAAGAGACCAACAAATAATATAATAAAAAACAAAAGTGATTTATTTTTCATTTAAAACTCCTTTATTAAAAATCGGAAGTAGTCCTTTGATCTTACTGTCAACGATTGTTAACTTTTCCATACGTGAGAATATAAGTTCCATTGTCTCTAAAAAGATTCTTTTCTTGGTTACATTTGGAGCTTTTATATACTCAGTATAAACTTCATTAAACTTTTGAGCATCACCTTCAGCTCTATTGATAAGTGCTTGGGCATAACCCTCTGATTCACTAATAAGTTTCTTTGCTTTACCTTTAGCTTCAGGAATAACTCTATTGTATGCCTCTTCTGCTTGGTTAATCATTTTCTCTTGTTCTTGTTTGGCTGCATTGACATCATTAAATGAAGGTTGAACTCTTTTAGGTGGATTCACGTCTTGTAACTTAATAGATTTAACTAAAATACCTAAGTCGTACTTATCTAAAATCTCTTGCATAAGAACTTTTGCATCTCCAGCAATTGCAACCCTACCAGTCGTAAGTACGTCTGTTACCATTTTATCACCAACCACTCGACGCATAATTGACTCGGAAACATCTCTAATATTTCTAATTGGATCACTGGTGCGAAATAAGTATTTAAAAGGGTCTGAAATTTGATACTGAACAACCCATTCTACTTCTGCAACATTTAGATCACCGGTAAGCATAAGTGATTCACTTGAATAGCCACTCTTAGAGTACTTTGTTCTTCTACCACTGATGTCAGTGGTTCTAAATCCAAACTCTGCTTGATGTACAATCTTTGTTTTTACTTTTGTGACTTCATCAATTCCTAGTGGGAGTTTGAAGTGAAGTCCAGGTTGAGTTGTCTGAATATATTGTCCAAAACGAACAACAACAGCTTCCTCATCAGGTTGTACAGTGTAAAAAGATGACATTGCTGCAAACACTATAATAACAATTGTCACGATTGTAGTAAAAATTGATTTCTGTCCCTTCATTCTTTGAATGAATTGATAGATCTCGTAGTCCAAATCACCTGGTCTTGGTGCCATGTAAAACTCCTTTTTTTGAGTCATTATCTTAACGATCAATCATCGCTTTTGACAAATAATTATCGAGAAAGGGAATTATGCCTCAAGGCTTTGAATAAGTAGGTGTAATGCTTTGTTTAATACTTTTATATCCATTTTAGGAATATGAACAAAACCCTGCTTTGTGTCTAATTGCATTTGATGAATACAGTCTTGAAATAAAAATGATGTGTAATTACAAAGATAGGTACCCGCATCACTTGAAGTTTTTGAAGGTATATTATTATCTTTGAGTAAATTTATAAAACGTGACCAGTTAAAGTGAGTGAAGTAAGCGTTTGGTGCAGAATCAACGATTTTCGAATTTCTAATAATAATACCTTTATTATCTGGAGACTCTGAATCAATATAGTTTAATGCTGCTATCTCTGGCGTGATGGCAAAGCGATCCGAGGCATAACCTAGATTAATAATGTAATCAGGGCTTATTTCCTCTAATAAGACAGGAACTTGGCGTTTCACTTCCTCATATTCAACAGGAAAAATCCATTTTGTGATGTTCAAGGTATTAGAATCTATTTCAAAATTACGAATTAACTCTTCTGTCGGATTTGTTGAGTGATTAAGAAATGGCGTAAATCCAGTCAATAAAAGATTTTTCATTTCGTCAATTTAACAAAACTTATACCTTAAAACGACTTAATAATGAAAAAAAGGCAAAAAAAATGGGCCTATTGCTAGACCCATATCACACAAATTGAGAGAGGGAATGAAGGACTTTCGTCATTCGATTCTTAAGCGCAATATACTGAGTAATACTCAGTTTGAAAAGACCTGCCTGTAAAACTTATCTACTCGGAATCATTGGTTTTTCGCAAAATGTAAAAAATAAGTGGATTCAAAAAATATCAAATTATTTTATTTTATTTGACTTCAATATTCTTAAGTCTAAAAGCTTTTCGTTGCCACTTTGTCCCGAGAAGGTATCATGTTCTCAAAATTTTAATTATTTACCTCAAACTTAGGCTATAAAAAGCAATGAATTCACGCTTAAAAAAATATGTAACCAGCAAATTCACAAAGATCGCTCAAGATCTGATTGAGAACCCTCAGGGACTAAAATTTAGGCTGGAGAATGCCAAGGATAAGCTTTCCAAGCAAAATGTTATCGATGCCCTTGGAAAGAATGTAGATGATTTTAGAACTTTGGTGAGAATGGCGAAGCTATGGATTACCCGTAAGTATAATAAAATCAGCAAGCAAAGCATTATACTCGTTATTATGGCCATTATTTATTTTATAACTCCCACTGACTTTGTTCCTGACTTTATTCTGGGACTTGGTTATGTGGATGATATCTCAGTTCGCAAATGGGTTATGGTGCAAATAAGTGAAGATCTAGCAAAATTCAAAGAGTGGGA
>CAJXHA010000190.1 GCA_913053615.1 uncultured Bacteriovoracaceae bacterium
TTCATTAAGTATAGCGAAAGAAATTTATAGTGTAGGTTGTAATCAATATCAATTTAAGAATTTTAATGGAAAGTTTAAAAAACAAGCAGAGGAGGAGACTTTTAATTCAATTTGTAATTAATTTAAATATAAAAGGAATAAAAAAACAGGGAGCGAATGCTCCCTATTTTTTTTGGTTTTTTTACAACTCGTAGATTGAATCTACTCTGTCTTCAACTTTTAATTCATCTAAAGAGCTTTCTAATTCATCATAATCCCAGTTACGATAAACATAGTTAGCTCCATTTCTGTAATTTGCTTCATTATGAAATGAAAGATCAGTTACTGGTAATCTTTTATCCCAGTTAATATCACCATAGTTTAAGTATCTTAACTGAAGCGGTCCAAAGTAGTACATGCTTGCCATTTGATAGTGACACCATTCTGTTTGTTGTTCTCTATCAAATTGAGAAATATTATCAATTTGCTTACACTTAATATCTACTTTTTGGTTTAAGTTTTCAGTTAAACCTAGGTAGCGAAGTTTAGACTCAATTTCACGAATCTTTTCTCTATAATCAGCAATTTCTTCTGCAGTTGTTTGAGAGTTTCTTCTTCTTAATCTTTTTCTATATTTATTTAAATCTTTAACAAGTTTCTTTTGTCTTTTCTTTAAAAGGTAATTTCCTCTTTCTGTTAAAAAGTCTACCCATTCTTCAACAGTATCCGGTTGATTTCTTAACTTGCCATCTAAAACCATATCTCTTCCATTGATATTTACTACTGGAGCAACGTGAAAATCCCAACCTTCATTTCCTGAGAATAATCCACCAAAAAATCTACCAATACCGGTTCTTCCTTGATCATCAAGTTCGTGATTAAATTTATCTGTATAATGCATGAAAATCTTCTTAGATTTTACACCATATTCTCTTTCTAATTTAAATGACCACATATGTGCTCTTTTAAAACAGTCTTTTCCTTTCATTTTTCCGGCCATATTCTTAACCGTTCTCCAAAAGGTATTTAATTCACTCTGAGCATGCTCAGTTGGATAGTAACCTTCCATTGGAGTGATAGGAGCACTATAAGCACTGGTTGATAAGATAAAAAGCGCACCGAAAACTGCGAGTTTTTTCATAAGATTCCCCTTAAAGTCGAATTGTATTTCCCAAAAATTATTGGTCACTATATACATGAGGTGTCAGTTTGACACAATGAATTAATAACACATTGTGTAAATTTGACATGGAATGTTAAGGATTAGTTAATTATTGAAACCACTATGACTTTTTAAAGGGGATTAGTATTTGAGCCTTAAAATTATTAGAGTAATTACAGCCACTTAGCCCGTATGTACGGGTTTCTTGTATTTCAAAGCTTTTAAATAATTTGTCCCAAAAAACGAAGATATTTCCAAAGTTCTTATTCATAGACACTGATTTTGGTGAGTGATGTGAGCGGTGAATAAGGGGAGTTATAAAGAGTTTAGAGAGTAATAACTCAAGTTTAAAGTTTATTTTTATATTTGCGTGATTAAATAATGAAAAACTTAAAAGTATTGCTTCATACCAAAGATAATTCTCAAGACTCGGATTAAAGACTAAAAGTAAAAATACTTTATATAAACTACTTAGAATTAATTCAAAAAAGTGAAAACGCATTCCACTTGTTACATTTAAAAATTTTTCTGTGTGATGAGCTTTATGCATACGAAAAAGAAAGTCGTTAAGGTGAAAAAAACGGTGTTGCCAATAGATGGCCATATCAAAAACTAAAATAGTGATTAGAAAATTAAATGGCATATTTTTAAATTCAATAAAATTTGGAATGTATTGATCAAGAGATTGATAAATTTGTATAGGAATTATGAGTCTTAAGATTAAAGTATTTATAAGAGCAATTAAAATATTACAAATAAAGTTCGCCTTTTTATCTTTATAATCACCATAAGGTGCAACTTGTTCCCATAAGAACATGAGTATAAAAATGATAAGAGGTAATAGACTACTTTGTTTCATTATTTAGGTTTAAATCCTTTTCATACTCTTTATTCATAATTTTATGATTTGAATTCTTATAATAAAGCCACTTCATTTTTTGATTTAATATTGCCTGTTTGATCACTCCATTTTTTAAAAATCTAACTGCACTTGTATAGCTAATGGCCTTTAGTCTCAGTGGCTTTGCATACTTATTAAGTTCTTTACAGATTTCAGTATCTTCAAAAATTTCACAGTCTTTTATACTAAGTAGTCTTTCTTTAAGATCACTTTTTAAATAAAGACAGTGATCTAAATAAAAAATATGCTTTAAATCTCCACGAATAAAATTAGAATAAAAAGAAGTAAATTTTAAAAGTGGGTGTTGATAATCAAACTTATGGGTAAAGGCACCCCAAGCTGCTGGAGTATAGAGGACTTCTTTTAAGGCCCTTGCTTCTAGAATTGAGCGTGGGTGATGCAGAATAATGATTTCACCTTGAGCGGCACTAAGTCCAAGTTGTAATCTCTTAAGTCTTGTGCTCTTTGGTGCTGATATATATTTAAGTTCTAGTGTATCTAAGAATTCAGTGGTTCCATCTGTGCTTCCACCATCAACAAGAATCAATTCACAAGACAAACTTTTTAATAAGGGCAGAGATCTTTGAATATAACCATTTTGCATTTCATTAAAAATGGGCATAACAACGCTTATCATAAATAAAGTATAGACATATAACTTAGTTAAAAGCTAGAATATTCCAATAGTTAAACACTTTTTATGGATAAAAATAAGAATTTCACATTTATCGATTTATTTTGCGGTTGTGGTGGCTTTTCCAAGGGATTAGAAGCTGCAGGGCATAATTGTCTGCTAGGAATCGACTTTGACCAACATGCGGTTGAAAGCTTTAAGCATAATCATAAGAATGCCAAGGGCATGCATATGGACATTACAAAGCTTAAGAAGTCTGAACTCTTAAGGATACTAGATAATCAAAAAGTAGATATGGTGGTTGGTGGGCCACCTTGCCAAGGTTTCTCAACCGTAGGGCGAGGTGATATTAACGATGAGAGAAATTCTTTATTTAAACACTTTATTCGTGTCGTAAGAATTCTTAACCCTAAAATAGTTATATTTGAGAACGTAACCGGTATTCTAGCTCAGAAAAATGAATTTACCTTAAAGCAGATATTTAAAGAATTTGAAAAGCTTGGTTTTAACATGTCTGCAGAGGTATTGGATGCCTCTGATTTTGGTGTTCCTTCAAGACGTAGAAGAACTATTATTATGGGAGTTAAAAATGACATCCCACTTTTTCCAAAGCCACTTAAGAAGAAAGTTAATGCAAAAAGTGTTTTTGATAAAATAAATAAATTAAAAAACCCAATTAATCATGATCTTCAAACGGCTCAAATAAAAAACCCATTGGATCAAAAAAGATTAAAACATATTCCAGCTGGGATGGGCATTCGCTATCAAAGAGATGAAGAAAAGTACCTACCTAAGAAACTTCGTTATGATGTTAATTGGGAAACTCTTCGTGAGCATAGATTTAGACAAACTCGTTTGCAAAGAATTCCTCTCGATACACCAGCACCGACAATACTAACCAGTAGGTCAATGTATTATCATCCTATAGAGAATAGATATCTAACGACAAGAGAAGCGGCTGGACTACAGAGTTTTCCTTTACAGTTTGAATTCCATGGGCCACTTAGTGCTCAATTTAGACAAATTGGAAATGCCGTACCTCCAAAACTAGCACAAGAGATTGGTAAGGTTATTAAGAATTTTTCATTTAAAAAGAAAAAAGCAATAAAAGCACTTGATGCTAAGAAGTTAAGTTCTAAGGCCTTTGTATATAAAGAGAATAAGTATGCCTGAAAATGCAGCTAAATATACTTTAAAAGAAGCGCTCTTAAATAGACGCATGCTTATTTGTATCTTTAATGGTTTTACGGCCGGTCTTCCTATTTATTTTCTAATTCAATTAATTCCAGCTTGGCTCAGAGTTGAAGAGGTTGATTTGAAAACCATCGGCTTTTTTGGATTTGTTATGTTGCCTTATGCTTGGAAGTTTCTCTGGGCTCCATTAGTCGATCGTTATATTCCTCCTTTTTTAGGTCGAAGAAGAGGTTGGATGATGGTCACACAAGTTCTCATCTTCTTCTTTATGCTTTCATTATCAACACTTGATGCAAATAAAGATATTGAACTTGTTCTCTATGCTGGACTTGCGATTGCTTTTTTCTCAGCAACTCAAGATATCGTCTTAGATGCATATAGGCGCGAACTTTTACCGGATGATGAATTAGGTCTTGGAAATTCTTTTTATGCTAATGCTTATCGAATTGCAGGTTTTATACCTGGTGGCTTATCTCTTATTCTAGCAGAATATATCTCTTGGGAAATGGTTTATATTATTACGTCTTTATTTATGGGAATTGGAATTATTCACACTTTAATGATCAAAGAACTAGATGAAGATGTTCAGGCTCCAAAATCTTTAAAAGATGCAGTCATCGAACCATTTAAAGAATTCTTTCAAAGAGATGGTATTAGTGGGGGAATGTATATTCTATTATTTATCCTCTTTTATAAGTTTGGGGACACAGTTGCTACATCATTAATTACTCCATTTTATATTGATGTTGGTTTTTCAACTGCCGAGATTGGCTCAATTGCAAAAATTGTAGGGGTTTGGTCTATGGTTGTTGGTGGCTTTGTCGGTGGCGTTCTCATGTTTAAATGGGGAATAAATAAATCTCTTTGGATATTTGGTCTGGTACAAATGGCCTCTATTCTTGGTTATGCTCTATTAAATGAAGTTGGCCCTAATAGGTGGATGTTAGGTCTAGTCGTGGCCTTTGAATACCTTGGTGTAGGACTAGGTTCAGCTGCACTGATGGCCTTTATAGCAAAGAATACCAATAAGAACTTTACCGGCACTCAATTAGCACTTTTAACTTCTTTATTTGCAATTCCTAAGTCTTTTTCGGGGGTAATTTCTGGAGTTATGATTGAGGGTGTAAAAGAATCAGATGGTCTTTTCTTTACGATACTCGGTACAAGTAAGGGTCTTGGTTATACAAATTACTTTCTAGTTTGCACTGTTCTAGCCTTACCTGGGATGTTGCTCTTATTAAAAGTTGCACCTTGGAATGAGAAAAAAGCGATATAAAAAATTAACATTTTAATAATGATTTAATTTTTGGATGATCAAAGTATTGATTATCGTTTAATTCATTTCTTCTACGACGTGGTAGTGAATTACAAGCATCGATAAAATAGAGCGAATTTCCATGAATATAATTAATACGTTTCTCAGCGCCATACATATAAAGCAATAAAACCATTTCATAATTAATATTCTTAGTGGCCTCAAATAATGGGTTTGTATAATATGGCTCTTCCATAACAACATTGACATTGGCACCGGCCCTAACGAGCTTTTCAACAATCTCTTGATCATTTAATTTGGCAGCAATAACGAGAGGTATGACCGTATCATCAGCTTCACCATTGGCATTAAAGCCAAAGTCTAAAAGCTTCCCAATATAAAAAGATTTATAAAGTGATTCCCCCTCAATGATCTGACTAAAGAGATTCTCTCCCTTGGCCAATTCTACTAAGTCAGTTGAGTTATTTAAGATAAATTGAAATAGGTAATCATTATTTGTTTCGATAGCAAGTAAAAGATCTTCTAAACTAAGACCACTCGTTTCTATCTTATCTAGACTATTTATTAAATTTAGTACTCTGGTAAGGCGAAAACCTTGTGCTAATTCCTTTGGAGACATATCTAGATTAGATTTTGTATTATAATTTGCTCCAAGACTTAAAAGCTTTAGAGCGATTTCTTCTCTTTCAAAACTAATTGCTAAATAAAGAGGAGTTTGCCCAAGCTGAGAAGTAATTTCAATATCTGCATTTCTTAAGATTAAACTATCAATAATGTCTGTAAGATTTAAAATGATACTTAGGTGTAGGGGAGATAAGTCATTTTTACCTTTAACATTCACATCACTAACATCAATAAGTAGATTAATTACTCTTTCATTTTTCTGACGAATGGCATAGGTCAAAGGAGTTTCATCATCTTCAAATTTTTCATTGATGATGTCTTTGTTCTTATTAATTTCATTGATAATAAATTGAGTATCCTGAGAATCGATGGCCTCTTTTAACTTGGCCAAATTATCCACCTGGTTCTGGGATTGAATCTGTAGTGACTCAGATTCTTTTTGAATTTCATCGGCCTTTTTACCACAACTCACCATAAGTGCGAGTAAAATGACCCAAAGGAAATTACGCATTTCTACCTCAATTTGTCCCATAATTATAACTTGCACTATCTATCTGAAGCTAGCTAGCTTGTAAATCTTATAGGTTATTAAGCTTAGAAAAATCAGGTATTTAACAAATGAAAAGGGCCTATTTAATAGGCCCTGATGATATTTAGCATTTTTTGGTTATTTCTAGAAAACAGTATTCTTAAAACGTCTTTTCTGAGAGTGTTTTAAGAGAGTTTGAAATTCAGTATTTTCCTCAGTTTGCTTCATAGTGAGAAGAAGTACAATTCCACCACCCTGATTTCCTTCACTAG
>CAJXHA010000191.1 GCA_913053615.1 uncultured Bacteriovoracaceae bacterium
AATAATTTATAAAAACTTATAAATTAATGAATTCATAAGTTAGCTCATCATTTTTAAAGTTTAATTCTAAAAAGACATTCTTACTTGAGGCACCAACTGTAAGGTGAGTTGCTTCACCAAAATCACTTTGTGCCGGATTATGATTATGTCCATTAATATATAAATCGACTTGGTAATTATTAATTAAATCTTTAGTCAGTTCTATTTGCTCAGGGCTAAAACGATCTTGATCGTTAGGGGCAACATGAGAAAGAACAATCCTATGAGGAGCTTGCGCCTTTACTAGTTGAGCTTCAAGCCAATTAAGGTCAGGAACATTCTTAGAGCTTTCCCAATTATTATTATTATAAATTATATAGTTGGTATTCTTATAATTTAAAATATATGTATCCTCTCCAAATAGGCGAGCATAGATAGCCTCCCCATCAATAAGAAGGTCATGATTACCTGATGTTGTGATGAAGGGAATTTCTAATTCCTCTAAGCGCTCAATCGTTGCATTAAATTCAGAAGACATTCCCACATTGGTCATATCCCCTGTAATGATAACAAAGTCGTACTTATCTGAATGCTCATTGATATAGGCTATCTGTCTTTCAAGTCCATCATAATAGGTATGTGTATCAGAGAGGACGGCGATACTATAATTATTAAAAGTTGTATTTTCTGAACTTGCAGGCTCTGACTCTCTTTCTATTGAATAAATTTTTTCAAGATTAACAGAGTTTAAATACAAGTTATCAACTTCAACTTCATAAGGAGAGTAATTAAGTTCTCCACAAGAAGCTAAAAATAATAAAGAAATGGAAATTAGTTTAAAGTATTTCATATACTTATTTTAACTAATTCATATTGACGGGTCTTTTATAACTGGTGCTTTAAATGTTTAGGAAACTACACAAATAGCTCTTTCTATTTGAAATACGTAAAATGTCTAAATGAAGTCTAGCAAAAGGAAATTTGCTTTTCAAAAACACTGAAAATGCTTTTGATTTGATCATCTCTATTTGAAAGTTTACATAGACTTGTCACACTTAATAGTAACGAGTCGAATAAGTCTGTTAACTCTTTAGCTGCGAGCTCTGAGCAGATTTCACCTTTCTCTATTCCTTCACTAAAGTAGTTAAATAATAATTCATAATTACGTTGGTACTTCTTATCAAGTATATCTTGAACTTTTTTATCTTTTACTGCAAGTTCTTGAATGGTTGCACTTATAAAACAACCCTTTTTAGATTCACAATAGGCCTTTTTCACCATATCTGTGAACTCATGATACTTCTGATTAGCTGTTTTATCAGATAGAAATAATTCTTGTAGGTGTTGATAGGATTCTTCAACATAAGATTCAAAGCAGAGGATAAAGAGGTCATGTTTATTTCCAAAGGTATTGTACATACTTTGACGTGAGATCTCCATCTCTTCGATAAGATCATTTAAGGAAGTTGCCTCATAGCCTTTTTCCCAAAAGAGCTCTTGAGCTTTTTTGATAGCAGCTTTATCTTCAAATGTTTTTGGTCTACCTTTTCCAGTCATTTAAAACCTATAGTTATATCCTAGTGCTAATGATACATGATCTTGGATATCAACTGAATCATTATTTGCAGCATTTATTAACCATACATCATTTATTCCAGATTCTAAATAGATAGAGTTTGTTTTATTATAGGCCATTTCATGACCGATATAGACAAGTCCCCGAATTGAAGACTGACGATAATAATTATCAGGGGTACTGCTATACTCATGGGTTTTGTACTTATTGCCTGGAACATGAAAGAGCGCAGCACCTGTATAGAAGGTGTATTGATATTGCTGATAATCATAGCTCCACAGGGAAAAATTATTTTTAATCGTATATGTCTCAATTTTGTTTTGTAATTCATTGGCAGGAACATAACCATAGTGAAAACTAATTCTATAGTAGTCAGTTAAATCTTTTCCATAGCCAAGTGAGTACTTTCCAATATCACCTGCGTACTGCAAAACAAGTTGCTCATAGGCAAATGCTTTAAAGGTAAAAAGAAAAGAAGCTAAAGCACTATAGATTAATAAACGCATGCTCAATCCCAAAATTAGTAACTTTAACTTCTAAAATGACTTCTTTACTGGAGGCCCCGGCAGTTAGCTGAACAGCGTTTCCAAAGGTGCTAGCTCCGGGGTTATGGTTATGACCGTTAATATAATAATTAACATTATAAAAATTTATAATTGATTTTAGATATTCAATCTCATCATTTGAGTAGCGATCTTTATCATTAGGTGCAACATGAGAAAGAACAATTAAATTAGGATTTGTATTCTTAATTAATTGATCTTCAAGCCAAGGAATATTGGGAATATTACTGGGGCTCTCCCAATTATTATTATTGTAGAGAATGAACTTAGTATTTTTATATTCAAATGCATATGTATCTTCACCAAAGACACGCTTATATATTTTTCGACCATCTATTAAAAGATCGTGATTACCAACTGTGGTAATAAAGGGAAGAGTTAACTTCTTTAATCTTTTCTTTGTGGCTTCAAATTCTTCTACCAAGCCAACATTAGACATATCACCAGTTATGATGACAAAGTCGTACTCAGTACGATGCTTATTAATATAAGAGATTTGTTTTTCCAGCCCATCGTAATAGTCATGGGTATCAGAGAGAACAACTATTTTAAAAATATCAGTTTTAGCTGATTCGCGAACTGACTTTTGAAGAATCAGGTTTAAATTCTTGGCATTATAATTTGTATTATCGATAACTAATTCATATGGGGAGTATCTAAATTCACCACAGGAATTAAAGAGAAAATAACTTAATATTAGAACGATTAGTCTATAAATCATTCTCTTAATATAGATCAATCAGTCTAAAAAACAAGATAATTTTAGACTGCTCGATCTATAAATAACTTATACACTTTAATTACAATGACTTAGAATAGGTAATTAATACCAACCATTACATTGAGTCCAATTCCCTCGCCAGTAATATCACCACTGGCCTCACCATAAAATAAGAGGTCTTGCTCGTTGATTTTATAATTTGCACCAATTGGAACTCTTATCCCTGATGGGCCATTTCCAACGACTGCACCTAAGCCAACATAGGGATCAAAGTCATCCATTGGTTTTAAATAGGTATTATAAGTTGAACTTAGCTTTGAGCCATTTCCAATTCTGTGTAGGTCGACTTGAATGAAGTCGTATTTTTTAAATGGCATTCGAAAGTTCAAAGAAGAGTCAGTACCTATCTTTAAACCTAATTGATAGCGGGTATTATAGTCTTGTGCCACTGTAGAGAGAGATAGGAAAAGCAATCCAAAAAGTAATTTCATAAAAGCATCCTTTCATTTTTTAGTCATTTATTTAAAGAATTATGTTTTGAGATATTCAAAATAGGTTTGGTTATTATACTAAAGTTTAGAAAAGTTTACATTAGATTAACGGATATTTTTTATAATTTAAGTAATTATAGGGGCTTAATTTCTAGCTTTGTTCTATCGTACTGAAATTCAATGTTTTTTAAGTGCTTATTATTAAGTACAAAAATACTAGATCCCCAGTGATCACAAATATAGTTTGAATCTTCATCATTATAATTACTTAAAATCATGTCTCCTTCAATTGCTTGAAAGTAAACTATAAGACCATCAAAGCCAGCTAGTGTATCTTTTTTAAGAATGAACTGATCATTAAGTTTAAAGTCAGAATTTAAGTCTATTTCAAAAACTGTAATGGAGTTAGCTTTAGTTGTTATCTCTATATTTTGATCTAATGAGATAAGCTGGTTTTCGTAATAGTTATTATAGCAATCTAAATTAAGTTGTTTTAATTCATTTTTAACTCCATCAAATTGATGATTGATATAGTTAACTGGAATTGCTTTTAATTTAAATATTCCTGGCAGAAATTTACCTTGAGTTTTAAGTAACCTTTTTGCATTCATAATTATTGGTAAGAAACCTTCTGCAAAGGGGTTACTGGCAAAGAGTTCATGAATGATAAAATCAAACTTTTTTTCTGTGTCTTCTGGGTAAAAAATTTCAAATGAACTTTTATTTAAAAGTACTAGCTTATCAAGTAGATTATTTGTTTTAAAAAATTCTTCAGCCTTTAAAAAACTATGTCTATTAAGTTCGCAAGTCATAAAGTAGCTAGGCTTTGTTTGTAGAATATAATAAGCAATCAAGCCTAAGCCTGTTCCAATTTCCATAACATCTTTATTTTGAGTATTTTTCTGGGCCAGCTCTTTGTAAAAAAGGTTTCTATTCTTATCTTGATACATTTTTATAAAATAATTAGTAGCGTGATTTATAGCTGGATTAAGTTTCTGATAAAACTTTGCTATAGATTTTGCGGTGCCCAAATCATCTGGATGTGTTTTTAATTTTTCTTCTAAGCTTTCAAGTAGTTTAAGTGAATCCATAAATAAATTATAACTGATTATTAAAATGACACCACTTAATCCATACAGGCCCTGACATCTTGCACCTTGCCGCGCATCAAGTAAGTAATACTTGATTAAAATACTTGGCACTCTTCTTGCTGTTTATTTTCCAACAAAAAAACAGTTAAAGGAGAATTGTTATGAAGAAATTAGTATCACTAATGATGCTTGCTCTGTTTTTTGTTTCTTGTGGGCATAAGAAAGATGCAAAAGATTTTATGGCAGCACTTGAAGCAGAAACAGGTCACGATTATGAGATTGCTAAGCTACACACTGAAACTGGTAAGTACGTTGTTTATAAGAACAAGACTACTGGTGAGTATGAAGCTTACAACATGAAAAAGTGGGACCGCAAAGAAAACTCTACTTATTCTGAGTTCTTAGCAAATGGTGCTGTTGATGGTGTGGACATTGTTCTTAACCTTGATCGTAAAGAAGAGTATATCGAAGACGGTTATTGGCAAGATGAATACATCGAAGACTATGATTATTATGAATACTACGATGAGTGGTGTGAGTGTTGGGTTGAAGACTATACAGTAGAATACATCTGGGTTGGTTCTTACTGGGTTGATACTTCTTATTGGTACACTTACTACACTGGTGGTGGATTCAGATTCTCTAATACACAAAACTTAACTAAAGACCTTGAAACTCTTGCTTCATTAAAAGAAGACTTACAAGAGGGATTAATTGCTCAAACACTTAAGAGTGATTTCAAATTATCAGTTGGTCGTTCGAAAGAATTAGCTAAGTTAGTAACACAATATCAAAAGCTTGAAAGTGCAAGAGAGCTTACAACTGAAGAAAAAGACAAATTTGCTCTTGATGCTTTAGGTGTAAGTGTAAATAAAATTGAAAGTGCAATGAAAGCAAAAGCTCAAGGAAATGATGGAGAATTTACATCTCTTCTTGATGAAGCGTCTAAAGTGAACCAAACTACGCCAGAGCAAATCGGAAGATTCTTTGACGAGTATGTGACTGAAGGAGCACTATAAGATGCGTTTTTTCTTTTTAGTTCAATTAATTTTTATCGGTTTTGCTTCTTCTGTTTTAGCTCAAGAGAATGAAGCAATCCCAGGACTTATCCCGAGATTCTATTCAATAAGTCCCGCTAGTGACTTGGAAGTAAGCCCAGAGCTTGCTCACCAAATGGCACTTAATGGTGAAGATATTAGTTTAATTGAACCAAAAAGAGGCACAAATATTTTTAATTCAAATAAGAGTGAAATCTCTCATCTTCAATTGGTAGGAGATGAAGGTGTGAGGTTTCATTCTTTACTTGCTTCTAGGCTTGGAAATGTTCGTTTTACTATTCAAGCTCAATCAGGTGAACTTTTTAATGTTTACCTATCAAAGAAAGTTCATAATTATCTATTAAGAAAGAATATCCTTGAAAAAATCGGATACAATGTTCCAGCAATGCAGTGGAAGAGTGAATTGAGCCTAAGTTTTGATTCGAGCATTGATAAGACTCTTTTTATCGAAGAGATGAAAGATGAATTATTAGCTGATGTAAAAAGATGGATCAAGTCTGATAATGGGATGGAAATTACGTTACAAGATGCACTTATTATCCCTGCTAAAAATGATATTTATAATCTTGCACTTGGATTAATGCCAAGTGAGCTGCATAGAGGAAGAAGATTATTAAGAGCTCCTTATGTAGCAATATCTATGGTTGATACTCCTGAATCAGTTAATTTATTTTCTTGGAAGGCCGGTAGAGTTGTTCTTGATCAAGTTAAGCTTTTTCATACAAATGAAATTCAAAATACATTTCAAACGAGCTTTGAAGATGCGCGTTGGATTACAAGAAGAATTGCAAAGCTTTCTAAAGAAGATCTTGCGGAAGTCGTTATTTCTGCTCATTACCCTAAAGAAGTTGAATTATTATTAATTGAGAAAATTACCAATAGAAGAAATGATTTAGTTAAAATCTTTCAACTAGAGAATGAGTTTTCTGACTTAATGGTTGATTCAACTGTTAGTTTTGGCGAAGTTCTAAATAATGGTGAAGTTAGCCAAGAGTTCTTTGATGGTTATAGCTC